>NZ_DASURI010000638.1:0-10290 GCF_036280135.1 Longimicrobium sp. | reverse complement strand
CGGCGTCGGAGGCGCTCACGGAAGACACGCTCCGGTTCAGCTCGCACTGGTCCCGGGAACGCGACCGGCTGCGCCTGCTCCGGTCCACCGGCTTTATGGGAGAGGAGATCAGCCTCACCGCCGCGGGGGCACGGCTGTCCGGCGAGCGGTCCTTCCTCTCCGACGTCGTCGTCGCTGGGGCGACCCGCAGGGTGGAGCGCGTGCATCTCGTGCCTTGTCCCTGTCCGGCTCCGGCGATCAACCGGTCAGGATCCCGCGGATGAAATCCGCCATCGCGCCGAGCACGAGGTCCCGCTGCTCGGCGTGAGGCGCGTGGCCGCAATCCGGGACCGCGAGGGTGCGGACGGGGCCGCCGGAGCGGCGCTCGATGGACTCCACGTGGGCCCAGGATCCGTACTCGTCGTTTTCGCCCTGGACGACGAGGGCGGGCACCGCGATGCCGGGCAGGAACGCCTCGATGTTCCACGCGCGGAACTCCGGGTCCAGCCAAACGCCGTTCCATCCCCGGAACGCCACGTCCACGTTGGCGCCGTGGTGCCGCTCAAGCTTGGCACGGAGATTCGTCGTCTGGTATGTCTCGGCGATGCGGGCGATGCTTTCCAGCCCGCACGGCTCCGCGAAGACGTGCGGCGCCTCCAGCACGATCGCGCGCAGGTCGGGGATGGCGCGACGCCCGGCCGCGATGAGCGCGATGGAGGCGCCGTCGCTGTGTCCCAGCAGGATCACGTCGCGCAGCCCCGCGCGCTCCACGACCTTCGCCAGCACCTCCGCCTCGTCGTGCATGAAGCGCACGGGACGGGGGAGCGCGACCGGATCGGACCGGCCGTATCCGGCGCGCGAGTAGACCAGCGCGCCGCACCCGGTGGCCGCCGCCAGCGCGTCCGGAAAGTCGCGCCACGTGCTGACGGCGCCCAGCCCCTCGTGCAGGAACACGATGGTCGGCGCCTCCTCCGGCCCCGGGCCGATCCAGCGGCACTCCAGCCGCGTTCCGTCGATCTCCAGGAAGTCCATCCGTTGATCCGTTTCGATCCCCTCGTGCGCGGTCATCCGCGGCGACGGGCGCGCAGGTGGATGTCGCCCGCGAGCGGCGCGATCTCGCGATCCGACAGGGCGAGCGAGCTCCGGGCGCGCTCCACGACGGCGGCGTCCGGCACCCGCAGGCCAAAGCCCAGCTCCGCCTTGCGGCACAGGCGCTCCTCCCACGCGACCAGGTCCGGCGGGACCACGCGCCCGCCGTGCCGCAGCCGCGCGTGCACGCCCTCGTGCACGATGGACGAGGCCACCTGCGCCGGCGTGAACGTGGCGACGAAGAACGTGTCCAGCACGCAGTTGCCGGCGTGCTCGAAGATGGCGCGGCACCCCGTGTTCTGCCGGACGACGATGCGCGCGAAGTCACGGCGGAGCATCGGAACGCGCCACGGGCGAACGCGCGCGACCAGGTCCAGCGCGTCCTGGATCTTGTCGAACATCTCGTCCGTGGACGCGTGCAGGTAGTCGTTCCGCACGACGACCTCGATGCCGTGCATCCGGCGCCGGTCGGTCGCCGCGTCCGTCACCGCCGCCTGCACGCGGTCAAGTGCGTCCTGGACCCGTTGGAGGCGTCGTCCAGCCGTATGTGCAGGTCCAGCGCGTTGCGCGCGGCGGCGCCCGACGCCGTGTTGTCGAAGATGCACCACACCTCGCGCCCCGCATCCGCGTCCTGGCGGATGCGTGCCGCCAGCGCGTCGAGGTACGCGTCGTCGTACGACGAGTAGTAGATCTTCGGCGAGCCGTGGAGACGATGATAGACCAGCCCGCGCCATCCGCCCGGCTCGCCCGCGGCCGGCACCCGCGCCGGATCTGCTGCGACGCGCGCGACATGGAAGCCCTCCAGCAGCGCATCCGCCTTGTCCGTGAACCACGTGGGATGCCGCGGCTCACATACGGCGGTGAGCGGCGTGGCGGATCGCAGCGCGGTGAAGAAGCGCTCGGCCACGTCGCGGTCGAACGCCAGGCTGGGTGGAAGCTGGACGAGCAGGCAGGCGAGCTTGGGGCCCAGCGCGCCGGCCTCGGCCAGGAACGTGGCGAGCGCGTCGTCCGCGTCCCGCAGCTTCGCCTCGTGCGTAATCGTCTTGGGGACCTTCACGCAGAAGCGGAAGTCCGCGGGGACGCTCTCCATCCACCGGGCGTACGTGGACGGGCGATGCGGGCGGTAGAAGGTCGTGTTGATCTCCACGGCCGGAAAGCGCCCCGCGTACCGCTGCAGGTGGGTGCCCTCGGGGGGAAAGGCGGCCTGCACGTCGGCGGGCAGCGTCCATCCCGCGGTCCCCACAAGTACGCTGGCGGAGGTCGACTCTGCGGATTCAGGCACGGCGAAGCAGGGTGCGGAGCGGATCGGGTAATCACACTGCGTCAGCAGGCAAAAACTCAACCGTGAACGCGAAAGGGAGCGGACGGCCATGCCGTCCGCTCCCTTCAGTCCGTCACCCACCACGGTGGATTACCGCGCGGCCGTGATCTCCACCTCGAAGACGAGAATGGAGTTGGGCGGGATGGAGCCGCGGCCGGCCGAGCCGTACGCGAGGTCCGACGGGATCACCAGCAGGCGCTTGCCGCCGACCTTCATCCCCGGAATCCCCTGGTCCCAACCCTTGATGACCGCGCCCACCCCCAGGATGAACGGGTACGCGCCCGAGGGCGGCTGCAGCTGCTCGAACGACCGGCCGCTGGGGAACCAGCCCTTGTAGTAGGCGGAGACCGTCTGCCCGCTCTGCACGACGGCGCCCGTGCCGACGGTCAGGTCCTTGTAGTACAGGCCGTTGCTGGTGCGGGTCATCGTGGAAAGGTCCACGCCCAGCTCGGGGGCAAACTTCGTGTCCTCGACGGACGTGGGGCCGTCGGAGCCGCACGCGGCCAGCGTGGGCAGCACGAGGAGGGCAAGCATCAGGAACAGACGACGCATTCGTATCTCGCGATGTGGTGAAGGGTTGAGATGGGTGGACCGGGAAAGATAACGCCCCAGTCAACGGGTCCGTGACGACCGTCCGCGCATCGGCGCCCTTCCGCGCGGGGCGGACGGCGCGTATCCATGTACCGCTCCACATCCATCTTGTTCACGCGAACCCGTAGAACCTCGCCATGAAGCGCCTGCTCCTGCTGCTTGCCCTGCTTCCCGCGCCCGCGCTCGCCCAGGGCGGTGCCGCCGCCGATCCGTCGTCCGCCGTGGGCGCCGTGGCCCCCATCTACGCCCAGGTGCGCGGCTACCTGCTCGCCGCCGCCGAGCAGATGCCCGATGCGGACTACGGCTTCAAGCCCACGCCCCAGGTGCGCAGCTTTGGCCAGCTGGTGGGCCACGTGGCCAATGCGCAGTACGCGATCTGCGCGGCGGCCCTGGGCGAGACGAGCCCCGCGCAGCAGAACTTCGAGCAGACGACGGACAAGGCGGCCCTGGTCGCCGCCCTGCGCGCTTCGAGCGAGTACTGCGACCGCGCGTACGCCCAGTCCGACGACGCCGCCCTGCAGATGACGCAGCTGTTCGGCGGGCAGCGCACGCGGCTGGGCGTGCTGGTGCTGAACACGTCGCACAACTTCGAGCACTACGGCAACCTGGTGACCTACCTGCGCCTCAAGGGCCTCGTCCCGCCCTCCAGCCAGGGGAACTGAAAACGGATTGCCTCACACGGGGCCTTCGGCCAACGGAGTGAACGGTAACGGATCAAAACCGTTTACCCCGTTGGCTGAAGGCCCCGTGTGCGCATTGCAGTTGCTCCCTGGCCCGGCCGGGTGGAGAAAAAGCGAGCCGCGGAAGAACCCATCTTCCGCGGCTCGTGCGTCGTGTACGCGCTGGAGAATCTCCTACCAGATCCGCTCGACCCCATAGTTGTCGAGCAGCGGATCGGCGCTCACGAGGACGGCGCGCTCGATCATTGCCTGGGTTACGAGGATGCGATCGAACGGGTCCCGGTGGTGCATGGGTAGTGCGATCAGTTCCGCGATGTGCTCGGGACGGAGCTGCAGCAGCTCGATGCCGTTCGCGTGGAGCTGCGCGGGGATCAGCTGGTGAAACGGCGCCGTGAGGGTGAGCTTGCCAAGGCTCACCTTGATCGCGATCTCCCACGCGCCGGCGATGCTGAAGAGCCTTCGATTGGAGAGATCCTCGATGGCGGCGCGTGCGCGGCTGCTCAGGCGGGGATCGCCGCCGAGAAACCAGAGAAACGTGTGCGTGTCGAGGAGAAGATTCACCGCTCGTAGGGCTCGAAGTCCTCGAGGGGAGCATCGAAGTCGTCGGCCATCGTGAACAGGCCGCGCGCGCTGCCAAAGCGCGGCTGCCCATGAACGTTGACCGGCACCAGGCGCACGGCCGCGCCGTCATCTCCCGTGATCACCACGTCGCTGCCGCCGGCCGCCTCCCTGAACAGCTCCGGCAGCCGGGCCTGCGCCTCGTCGATCGGAATGGTCTGCATCACGCCTCCTTGCTCAGACAACCATACCCCCGAACGCAAGTTGCGCTCCGATCGTCATCCGCCCATGTGCTCCAGCGTCCCAGTCCTCAGCGCTGGCCGTTGCCGTTGATGAAGCGGTCGATCTCCTCGGCGCGGCGGGCGGCGTCGGACTCGCCCAGGGCCATCAGCCGCTTGGCGTAGTCGTCCTGGAACATGATCATGCTCAGCACGTCCGGCGACTTGGTCTCGCGCGTGCCCAGGCCCCGCGTGAGCATGCGGAACGCCCGCGGCAGCTTGGGCTCGTACTCCGCCGCGATGCGCGCCAGGTCCTGCGACGGACGCATCACCATCAGCTCCACGGGGCGCATCCCCAGGCGCTTTTCCTCCGGAACGTGGGTCAGCACGCGGTTGATGCGCTCCATCCGCGCCACGTCCGCATCCACGCTGTCCAGGAAGATGGCGTCCATCAGCAGGCCGATGACCTGCGCCGGCGGCGGATACCCGGCCACGTCGGGGCGCAGGGCCTCGCTGCGGGTGCGGTCGTAGCGCGTGCTGACGGCCAGGATGCGGTGCGCGCCCAGGTGCAGCGCGGGCGACAGGGGCGCCGTGAGCTTGATGCCGCCGTCCCCGTACCAGTGCGGCCCGATCTGCACGGCGGGAAAGAAGAGCGGCAGGGCGCTGGACGCCATCACGTGGTCCACCGTGAGCCGGCACTGGCGGCTGGTGCGGCCGGGCCGTTCCCACGTCTGGATGTCGCGTCCCTGCAGCCACACCACGGACTGCCCCGTGGTGTAGTCCGTCGTGCTGATGGTGACGGCGCGCAGGGTGCCGCGGTGCAGGTTGTAGTCGATCCCCGTGAGCTCGCCGTTCACGGGGGCCAGCGCCTCTTCCAGGAAGTGCCGCAGGGGCGCCGTGTCCACCAGCCCCCGCACCCGCGCGTCCGTGGCGCCGGCGGAGGTCAGCCGCAGCCCCCAGCGGCCCACGTGCGCCGCGAGGGAGCGGACGTCCACGCGAAAGATGCGCTCCGGCATGAGCTCGCTCCACAGCGCCGCCAGCTCCGAGACGGCCTGGCGAAAGGTGCCGTGGTGCTGCGCCAGCAGGGCGATGTTGATGGCCCCGGCGCTCACGCCGGACAGGATGGGCAGGTGCAGGTCGGGGTAGGTGCGCGCCAGGTAGCGCAGCAGGCCCACCTGGTACGCGCCCCGGGCGCCGCCGCCCGTGAGCACCAGGGCCAGCTCGCCGCTGTCGGGCACCACGCCCGCGCTGGGGGCGAACTCGCGCCCCGCCTCGCTGCGGGGCGCGTCCGTCGTCGTCGGGAACCGCGGATCATCCGGCATGGACACGGGCGTTCAGGGGCGCGTGTACACGGTGCGGCCGCCCACCACCGTCCGCACCGGCACGGCCCGCAGGATCTCGACGTCCGGCACCGTCAGCAGGTCACGGTCCCACACCACGAGGTCCGCCAGCATCCCCGGCCGCAGCGTGCCCTTGCGCCCCTCCTCCCACTCGCCGTAGGCGGACGCGGCCGTGTACAGGCGGATGGCCTCCTCGCGCGTCAGGCGCTGCTCGGGCATCCAGCCGCCCGGCGGCACGCCCGGCTCCTCGCGGCTCTGCCGGGTGACGGCGGAGTAGACGCCCTCCACGGGCGGCAGCGGCTCCACGGGAAAGTCCGTCCCGAAGACGACGACGGCGCCCGCGTCCAGCAGCGACCGCCACGCGTACGCGCCCTCCGTGGCCCGGGCGCGGCCAATGCGCGTCTCCGCCCAGCGCATGTCGCTCGTGGCGTGCGTGGGCTGCATGCTGGCGATGACGCCCAGCTGGCGAAAGCGGGGAATGTCGGCCTGGTCCAGCACCTGCGCGTGCTCGATGCGGTGGCGCCGCGCGCGGGGACCGTTGCGCCGGGCCGCCTGCTCGAAGGCGTCCAGCGCCTGCCGGTTGGCCGCGTCGCCGATGGCGTGCAGGATGACCTGCAGCCCCACCGCGTCGGCCGCCGTCACCAGCGAGTCCAGCTGCGCATCGGTGTACTGCGGCAGCCCGTGCGTGCTGTGGTCGTCGGCGAAGGGCTCCAGCATGTACGCCGTGCGGGAGCCCAGCGTGCCATCCGTGTACCCCTTCACCATCCCCAGCCGCACCCACTCGTCGCCCGTGTGGGCCTGGATGCCGCGGTCGCGCGCCATCTGGATCACCCGCATCTCCAGGGGGAACCAGCCGTAGACGCGCACGCTGAGCGAGTCTGCGTCGGCCAGGGCGCGGTACACCTACATCTCCATCACCGACGCGTCCGTCTGCACGCTCGTGACGCCCGTGCGCGCGGCCAGGTCCAGCGCCGCGCGCACGCCCCGGCGGGTCTGCGCCAGCGAGGGCGCCGGCACGTGGCGCGAGACGAGCCCCTCGGCCGATTCCTTCAGGATGCCCGTGGCCTCGCCCCGCGCGTCGCGGACGATCTCGCCGCCGGAGGGGTTGGGCGTGCTGCGGTCGACGCCGGCGAGGCGCAGGGCCGCGGCGTTGGCCCACGAGGTGTGCCCGTCCACGCGGGAGAGCAGGACCGGGTTGTTGGGCGCGGCGCGGTCCAGGATCTCCTTCGTGGGCCAGCCGCCGGGGCCCAGCTCCGACGCGGGAAGGCGCGTGTGGTCCCAGCCGCGGCCCAGGATCCACTCGCCGGGCTGTGCCTGCGCTGCGGCCTGGGCCACGCGGCGCTCGATCTCCGCCAGCGAGGTCGTGTTCAGCAGCTGCACCTGCAGCAGCCCCTGCCCGCCGCTGCCGAAGTGCACGTGCGCGTCGTTGAAGCCCGGCGTCACCAGCCGGCCCTGCAGGTCGATCGTCTCCGTGCCCGGTCCCGCCAGCCGCCGCACCTCCGCGTCCGTCCCCACGGCGACGACGCGGCCGTCGCGCACGGCCAGCGCCTGCACGACGGTGTTGGCGCTGTCGGCCAGGAACACCTTGCCGTTCACCAGCACCAGGTCCGCGCGCTCCTGCGCCGTCGCGGCCGGCGGCGCGGGCGAGGACGCGTCGGCGGCGGGCGAGAGCCCGGCCGGGGGCGGTGGCGTGCACGCGGAGAGCGCGGCCAAGGCCAGCAGGAGCGTGCGGGATCGCGGGATCATACGCAAGCGGGTGGAGAGGGCGGTGTGCGGGATCGACCACATGATAGCTGCGTCACGCGCCCGTGACAAACAGGCGATCCCGGGGCGTTGACCGATGTCCACTTCTCGATTAGACTCTGCCGTCCAAGTTGTTCAATTCGGGCTGGAGACGGGAGGGGCTGGCCATGGAGCTTTCCGCGCTGACGCTGCGGGTGGTGCTTCTGTTCTTTCCGGGTGTGGTGTGCGCCCTGATCGTTCGCGCGCTCACGAACCGTCGCGAGCGCACGCTCTCGGAGTTTCTAATCGATTCGTTCGTACTGGGGCTCGGCACATACCTGTCACTCGCGGCGTTCCGGGCCGGCTATGCGGGAGTCGCGCACCTGGTGCGGTGGGCCTCTCCGCCCTCGATCACGTTTTTCGACGTCCTGACGGACGAGCACAGCCGGATCTCCTGGGGTGAGATTGCGCTGTCGGCTGTGGTGGCGTTTCTGCTCGGGGCGGTAGTGTCAGCCGTGGTGAATCACCACCTCCTGTTTCGGGTTGCCGGCTCTCTGCGTATATCACGCAAGTTCGGCGATCCCGACGTCTGGAGCTACTTTCTGAACTCGCCGGACATCCGATGGGTATCGGTGCGAGACGTCGCGAATGATACCGTCTACGAGGGTGCGGTCGAAGCGTTCTCGGATACAGGCTCGGCTCCCGAATTGCTGCTGAGGAACGTGACAGTCTCACGAAATTCCACGGATACTAAACTTTACGAGTGTGACCGAGTATATTTGGCGCGTGACCGGTCAACGCTTATTGTCGAGCAGATCTGAGGAGAGGCTGATGTCCGACGACATCCCCCCGCTTCGGCCGGGGAAGTTCAGTAAGGGCGGGCGCAATCTCGGTCCGGCAGGGCCCCGTCCGGAGCGCCCGCCTCGCCCTATGGGACTTCCGGGTTGGGTGACGCAGCCGCCCGCGTCGCTCCGGCCGCCGAAGCCGTAGGCAGAACGCACCGCGCGGATTGCCCGCGCGGTGCCGCGCGGCTAGCTTGTCGCCCATCCAGCCGCCCCGCCGATCCGGCCGGGCGGCGTTCTGTTGTCCCCTCATCGCGGGGTCCGTCTTGCATCAGCCGTCGGAACTGGCGGGCGCGCGCATCGCCATCGTCATGATGAGCGCCATCGGCGACGCCGTGCACGCGCTGCCCGTGGTGAACTCGCTGCGCGCCACCGTGCCGGGCGTCCACATCACCTGGTTCATTCAGCCCGGTCCCCACGCGCTCGTCGCCAACCATCCCGCCGTGGACGAGTTCATCGTCTTCGACCGCAAGAAGGGGTGGGGTGCCTTCCAGGAGATCCGCCGCGCCACGCGCGGCAAGCGCTACGACCTGGTCATCGCCCTGCAGGTGTACCTCAAGGCGGGGCTGGTGACGGCCCTCCTGCGCTCCCCCCGCAAGCTGGGCTTCGACAAGGAGCGGGCGCGCGACGCCAACTGGCTGTTCACCACGGAGCAGATCCCCGCGCGCGGGCAGCGCCACGTGCAGGACCAGTACTTCGAGTTCCTGGAGTACCTGGGCGTGCCGCCCCTGCTGGAGTGGAAGCTGGGCCCCACGGACGCCGAGCGCGCCCGCTACGCCGACGCCCTGCCGCCCTCGGACAAGCCGACGGTGGCCATGGTCGTCGGCACGAGCAAGCCGGGCAAGGAGTGGCCGGCGGAGCGCTACGCGGCGCTGGTGGACCGGCTGGAGGGGGAAATGGGGGTGCGCACGGTGCTCGTGGGCGGCCGGTCCGCGCGCGAACTGGCGGCTGCCGCGGCCATCAAGGCCACGGCGAAGCATCCACCGCTGGACCTGCTCGAATGGGACCTGCGGAAGCTCGTCTACCTGCTGGACACGGTGGACGTGCTGGTGAGCCCCGACACGGGGCCGCTGCACATCGGCGTGGCGCTGGGGACGCCGACCGTGTCGCTGATGGGCTACACGAATCCCAAGCGCGTGGGGCCGTACCACCGCTTCGGGGAGCTGATGGTGGACGCGTACGGCGACCCGGGCGAGGACTATCCGATCTCGGCGGAGTACCGGCCGGGGCGAATGGAGCGCATCACGCCGGAGGAGGTGGCGCGGAAGGTGGCGCTGGCCTTGGAGCGCTATCCCAGGATGAGGCCCACGGGCCAGTCGTCGCCGTAGCCTTCCTGGAGGGCGGCCCAGGCGTCCGGCCCCAGCCCCGCCCGGAGCTTGCGGGCGGAGCGCGCCAGCCGGCGCAGGTCCACGGCCCGGCGCGCGCGTGGGACGGGTGTGGGGGATACGCGGGCCTTGTCGAAGTCCAGCAGCCACACCTCGGGCCCCGCGTCGCGGTCCACGACGAGCAGGTTGCGCAGGTGCACGTCGGGGTGGGCCACGCCGGCGGCGTGCATGGCGCGGATCTGCCGGCCGGCCTCGCGCAGCATCTCGTCGCGGTCGCCGGCGCCGGCGGCCAGCCACTCCGCCGCGTCCTTCGCGCCGGGGATGAGCAGGGTGGCGAGCAGGGCCGTGTACCCCACGTTCCGCGGGGTCTCGATGGCGGCGAGGACGCGGGCCGTGCGCACGCCGCCGGTGCGGGCGCGCTCCGTGGCGCGCAGCTCGTCGAAGGCGCGGTTACCGCCGAAGTAGCGCGACGGGTTGATGCGCTGCATGAGCCCGCCGCGGTGGTAGCGGCGGACGACGGCCTTTTCGCCCGTGGGCAGCACGACCACGGGATGGGCCTGCCGCCCGCCGCCCAGCATCTCCACCGTGGGCAGGGTCTTGCGCTCCACCAGCAGCCGCGCGCTGT
>NZ_DASURI010000637.1:0-3284 GCF_036280135.1 Longimicrobium sp. | reverse complement strand
ATCTTGTGTGCGAAGCGACAAGCCGGCTCTGGTGCACGGAGCCGACTTGTCGCTTTGCGGGCAAGATCCTTCGTCGCCGCCGGGGAGTCCGCGCGAATCAGGTTTTACGCGGCGGCTCCTCAGGATGACGCTCGCTGGGGGCCTCTGAAGCCAGGTTTGGCAACACCCTCTGGATGGAAAGAGAGGGCTGGTTCTGGCGTGTAGCAGGCCTCACGCGAGCGCCCCCTCCGCTCGCATAGGCTCGCACCTCCCCCAATAACCCCTGGGGGAGGTTGAACTGCGGTGGCTTTCCATCCCGTAGGGTGCGCGCAGCGCCGAATGACTCAGGATGACAGCACGGGCAGGCGGCAGATAGTACGAATCTGCCCGCCCAAACCGCTCCAATCCCTATCCGCATCCATCCGCACGCACCGGCGGAAAACAGGAGGCGCGTCCCTTCCACCCGGCATCTGCTTCTTTCCCCCGCATCAGAAATCCCACGCTGCGAGACAGACGATCCGGCCGTAACGCGATGGCGGATCGCAATCGCATGCGAAATTTCCAGCAGACGGGTCAAGCGTTTCTGCCGGTGGGCGCTGGATTTTTCGGCGGGACGCGTTGTCAGATTTTCCCCGAACCGCGCGTTTCGACGTCGTAGTCCAGGTGTCCCGCGCGCGGATGAGCCGATCCGGATCGTCCGTCCCCCTCCCCCCACCGGACCCCGACCCGCATGAGCACTTCACCTCGTTGGCGCATCCCCCTTCCCCTGGCCGCGGCGCTCCTGGCGCTGCTCGCGGGCGCCGTGCCCCTGCGCGCGCAGCCCGGCACGCTGCAGGGCCGCGTCCTGGACGCCGCCACGGGCGCGCCCGTCGTGTCCGCCGGCGTGGACGCCAACATGACGCCCGGCGACCTGCGCCGCGGCACGCGGACGGACGCCAGCGGCGCGTACCGCATCACGGGCCTGCCCGTGGGCCGCTACCGCGTCACCATCCGGCGCGGCGGCTACAACAACGTGAGCGGCATCGTGCTCATCGCGCCCGGCGAGACGCTCACGCAGGACTGGGCCATGGAGGCGCGCCCGCTCGTCATCGACACGGTGACGGTGCTGGCCGACAACCCCATCACGGTGGACCGCACGCAGGCCGGCTTCGACACGCGGGTGAGCGCCACGGCCATCGACCTGCTCCCCCTGGGCGCGGACCCGGCGGAGATCGTGGCGCTCACGCCCGGCGCGCGGGGCGAGCAGGTGTTCGGCGGGGCGACGGAGCAGGCCAACCAGTACCAGATCGACGGCTTGGCCGCCAACCACCCCGGCGTGGGCGGCGACCTGGTGCAGCCCAGCCTGCAGTGGCTGGAGGCCGTGGAGGTGCGGGGCCTGGGCGCGCCGGCGGAGTACGGCAACTTCCAGGGCGGCCTGGTGAACCTGGTGACCAAGAGCGGCAGCAACGACTTTGGCGCGGAATTCCGCGTCCGCGCCACGCCCGACGCGCTCAGCAGCAGCAACCTGCAGAAGTACGACGTGACGCCGGAGCTGCGGCAGCGCTACGACCTGGACGGCGAGATCCGCGGTCCGCTCGTCCGCAACCACCTGTTCTACTACCTGGGCGGGCAGTACGTCACCCGCGAGGACCAGGTGCCCAACAACCTGATCACGCGCGAGGGGCAGTTCGCCCCGTTTCCCCTGCAGTGGACGGAGCAGAAGTTCTTTGGCAAGCTGTCCTGGCAGCCCACCACGCGCGACCAGCTGGTGGTCTCCGGCGGATACCTGAACGCCGAGGCGGACGCCTGGGGCTCGGCCGGCTACGAGACGGAGCCGCTGACGCGGATGGAGAGCCCCACGCAGTTCCTCAACGGCACGTACGACCGCGTGCTGGGCGAGGGGCGGGCCTTTCACCTGTCCGCCGCGTCGTACTCCAGCGACGAGCGCCGCACGCCGTACGCCGGGCCGGACCAGCCGGGCGTGGTCCTCTACGGCCTGAACCCGTACCAGCCCACCTTCTTCAACGCGCCGTTCCGCTACCGCCGCTCGCCCGAGTCCCTCACGCTGACGGGCTCGCTGAGCTGGGCGGTCGAGACGGGCGGAATGCGGCACGCGCTCAAGACGGGCGGCGAGTACACGGAAGGGAGCTGGATCGACCAGCGGCTGCGCAACGGGTCCATGACCTGGCGCCCTTCGTTCGGCCGCAACTACCGCCGCTTCAACCCCGACTCGGCGGACGGATGGGGCGGCGTCGTGCCGACGGAATGGGGCGGCGAGATCGACCTGAACGCGGACGTGCGCAACGCCGCCGTCTACCTGCAGGACAACATCGAGATCGGCCGGTTCACGATCGCGCCGGGCATCCGCTACGGCTGGTGGACGGGCTACATCACCCCCGCGGGCGACGTGGGGCCGCGCTTTCGCGCCATGAACGACGCCGCGCCGGACTTTCGCCTGGGCCTCACCTGGGACGTCTCCGGGACCAACGACTTCGTCGTGCGCGCGCACGCGGGGCGGTATCACCAGAGCATGTTCGCGCAGTTCTACGAGCGCGTGGCGGGCGGCAACGTCTTCAGCGACCGCGAGACGTGGTACCACCAGGCGCGGGTGACGGACGCGTCGCAGACGTACACGGTCACGGAGCGCGACGAGCTGGCGCAGACGGGACTGTTTCAGCTGCTGGAGTCCGTGCGGCTGAACCAGACGGGCCCCGTGGACCCCGACTACCGCCAGCCGTACGTGGACGAGCTGGTGCTGGGCGCCGAGAAGCAGCTGAACGCGCACTGGAAGGCGGAGCTTGTCTACGTCCATCGCCGCAACGAGAACATGGTGGCCCTGGTGGACCGCAACGCCGCCACCAACTACACGGCGTTCGAGAACATCCGCCCCGTCGACGTGCGCACGGGCGACCCCGTGTTCTACCAGGGCCGCGGCTTTGCCCTGGACCGGGTGTACGTCCCCAACGGCGTGCTCATCCAGTACCTGTCGGACCTGGCGGCGGGGTGCAACTGCGGCCCCATCCCGCCGGGGATGCGGGTGCAGGACCGGTTCAACCTCACCTGGAACCCGGACTACGTCATCACCAACCCCGAGGGCGCCCAGCGCACGCTGAACCAGGTGCAGGGCGTGGTGCGGTTCGGCTATCCGCGCTTTGGCGGCGTGCTGAGCGCCGTGTGGTCGCGGCTGCACGGCAACCTCGACAACGTCAGCGGCTACGGCGAGAACGGCGACTACGGCCCCGGGCAGTTCGTGAACCCCAACGAGGCGCTCAACTCGCTGGGCCTGCTGCCCAACAGCAGCACCACCGAGTTCAAGGCGTGGGTGT
>NZ_DASURI010000636.1:0-2770 GCF_036280135.1 Longimicrobium sp. | reverse complement strand
GGAGGTGCCCTCCACGCGCGGGCTGGCGCCGCCGTCGGGGGCGCGCGAGTCCGTCATCAACTGGTACGGCGAGCTGCAGAGCATCAGCGGGCACATGCAGCGCGTGCACGACCGTGCGCTGCAGGACCCGGTGCTGCGGCAGGCCCGCGACCGGCTGATGAACGCCATCCAGCAGGGGATGGACCGCGCCGACCCCGAGCTGCCGCGCCTGTACGCGCGCGTGGGCCAGCTGGACACGGAGATGAACCAGGCCCGCGCCCGCAACGACGCGGCCCGGTTCCAGGCGCTGGAGATGGAAAAGGCGCAGATCCAGGCCCGCTTCATGAGGGTGCGCGGCTCCGTGCTGCGCCAGCCCGACATCGCGCAGCAGGCCCGCGCGTACGAGGAGCAGCTGCGCCGCCGGATGATCCAGATCGAGCCGCTCACCGAGAACCTGCTCAACCGCAGCCGCGAGCTGCAGCGCCTGCTCCAGGACGCCCTCAGCGCCCAGCAGCAGCGCGACGACGAGTAGGCGAATCCACCGGACTGGATACACGAACGGCCCCCGCGCGGTGCGGGGGCCGTTCGTCGTCTGCGGGACAGAATGACCATCGAAAGAAGTGTGTCGCCATACCCCTCGCACCCGAGCGGGTCATCCTGAGGAGCCGCCGCGGCGAGGCTGCCGGTGCGCGATCCATGGCGGCGACGAAGGATCTTGCCCGCTAAAGCGGCAGGCCAGCTTCGCGGACGACAGCCTGCCTCACGCTTTGCGTGCAAGATCCTTCGGTCGCGCCCAACGCCTTGCGCCCGTTCAGGTTCCATGCGGGCGCTCCCTCAGGATGACCATCGCGCGGAGAAGGCAGAAGGCGTAACCGCACCGGGACAAGATGGGTTTCCCGGGGAGCGAAGAACACGAACGGCCCCCGCGCGGTGCGGGGGCCGTTCGTCGTTCATCCAGCCGTGCCGTCCGGCCGCCCCATCACCGGGGCGGCGGGGGGCAGGTGCAGAGGCTGTCCGGACAGTAGCTCTTGTAGGTGTTGGCGGCGCACCACGGGTTCGTGGGGACGAAGTGCCCGTGCACGGCCCCGATGCTCTCGTCCGCCGTGGCGGCCGTGAACGAGACCACGTTCAGCGTGTCGACGTCCAGCTTGAGCTTCTTCATGGCTTCTCCCGGTAAACGGATGCGGTTGAAACGCTTGCACCCAGTCTATCCCCTCCGGCCGTCATTCGGAACCCACCGGGTAGATGCGGCCAATGATGGACCCGGCCACACCGTCACCGCATCTCGTCCAGGATCCCGCTGATGACGTCGAGCGCGAAGTCCACCTGTGCCCCGGTGATGACGAACGGCGGCGAAAGGCTCAGCACGTTGCCGTGAATGCCGCCGCCCAGCAGCAGCACGCCGCGCCGCAGGCCTTCGACGACCACGCGGCCGGACAGCTCCGGGGCCGGCGCGCGCGACTGGCGATCGCGCACCATCTCCATCCCGATCATCATCCCCCGGCCGCGCACCTCGCCCACGTGGGGGTGGTCGGCCGTCATCTGCATGAGCCGCGCGCGGATGTGGTCGCCCAATTCGGCCGAGCGCTCCACCAGCCGCTCGTCGCGCAGGGCGGCGATGCTGGCCAGGGCCGCCGCGCATCCCACGGGGTGGCCCAGGAAGGTGCTCGTGTGGATGGCCTCGCCGGTCGACTGCGGCCACGCGTCCATCACCGCCTCCGTGCCGATGCAGGCCGAGAACGGAAATCCGCCCGTCAGCCCCTTGCCCACGACGAGCAGGTCGGGCACCACGCCCCAGTGCTCGCAGGCGAACCAGCGCCCAGTTCGCCCAAAGCCCGTGTAGATCTCGTCCAGGATGAGCAGCAGCCCCCGCTCGTCGCAGATGCGGCGCAGGCCGGGGAGGAACGCGTCCGCCGGCACCACGTCGCCGCCGCGCCCCTGGATGGGCTCCACGAGGATGGCGCCAATGCCCTCCGACGCCGTGCCCGGCGTGTCCAGCACGTACTCCACGTAGCGCAGCACGGCCGCCGCGACCTCGTCCGCGTCCGTGCCCAAAGGAGAGCGGTACGCGTACGGGTACGGCGCAAAGACGGCGTTGCCGTCCAGCTGTGCCCCGAACGGCGCGCGAAAGTCCTCGCGGCCGCTCACGGACAGCGCGCGATAGGTAAGCCCGTGGTAGCTGCCGTGGAACGCCAGCACGCGCGGCTTTCCCGTCGCCATCACGGCCGTCTTGAGCGCGGCCTCCACCGCCTCCGCCCCGGAGCTGGCGAGCACCGTCTTCGTCAGCCCGCCGGGCGCCACCTCGGCCAGGGCGCGGAGGAGGTCGACCTTGATGGCGGGCGGATGCACGTCGCCCATGCCGTGCAGGAGCGCGGCGGACTGGCGCTGTACCGCCTCCACGACGCGCGGATGCGCGTGCCCCACGCCCGCCACGGCGAACGCGGCCGTGAGGTCCACGAAGACGTTGCCGTCGGCGTCGCGCACGTTGGCGCCGCGGGCGGCCTCCCAGAACACGGGAAAGTCGTCCGCCAGGAAGGTGACGTTGGGCGACTCCCAGCGCGCCAGCTCTGCCGCGAGCGCGCGCGAGCGCGGCCCCGGCGGGGGGACGGCGATGGAGGCCAGGTCGGTGCCGAAGGACAAGGTGCGAAAGTGCGAAAGTGCGAAAGTGCGAGAGTGCGAGAGTGCGAAAGTGCGAGAGTGCGGAACGGCACGTTCGCGCTTGATGGGAGTTTGTGAAGGAGAGGCGGGCGGGGCAAGCGTGGACGCGAAGACGGGCGCCGCGGTGACACGC
>NZ_DASURI010000635.1:0-7524 GCF_036280135.1 Longimicrobium sp. | reverse complement strand
CTGAGCTTCGCGCGCTGAACTCGCCCTCTCGCCAACCCCTCCCCCGAAGTTGGGGGAGGGGTCGACCGCCGTTGCGAGGAACGAGCAAAAAGGCGGTCGGGGGAGAGGGCCCCCGTCGCGCAGCGACGGGGTCTTCATTTTTCACTGACTCCGCTGATCTGACGACTTGACGAGCTGACGAGCGTCATCCGCCCGTCGCCTCTCTCTCCTCGTCATTCCGCCCCCTGCCTCCGCCCTCTGTCCCCGCCGCCCCTACGGCAGATCCTGCACGTAGATCCGCCCGTCGGCCGGGTAGAGCAGGCGTTTGCCGTCCGGGGAGAACGCGGCCTCCCAGCTGTCTTCCTGCACGTGCTCCACGAACTCCGCGATCATCCGCGCCTCCTGACCGGCCTCCAGCAGGTACAGCCGCATGTGGCTGCGCATCATTCCGCCGCTGGCGCACACGCCGGTAATGCAGTCCGGCGGATCCGTCGCCACGGTTACCCAGACCGCCGCGCGGCGCCCGTCCGGCGACCACGCGCCCGCCCCGGCCGGCCGCGTGCCGCCGAACGCGGGGACGCTCCCCAGCCGCGTCCGCCGCCCCGTCGCGGGATCGAGCTCCGTCAGCTCCGACGCGGCGGCGCCGGCGGGACGGCGCGCCAGCAGCAGCCGCGGCGCGCCGTTCACCCAGCGCACGGCGGACACGCCCTCCGTCTCGTCTTCCGGCGCGCGCCACAGCTGGCGCTGCCGCCCGCTCGCCACGTCGTACGTCCACACGCCCGCGTTGGCCGGGTGCTCGTAGTCCGCGACGGTGTAGGCCACGGCGCGGCCGCCGGGCTCCATCCACCACGTGTACACGCCCGAGAGGGAGACCACCGTCCGCCGGCGCCCCGTCCGCGCGTCCCACAGGGCCAGCTCCTCGTCCTCGTACTCGCCGTTCCGGAACGCACGGCGGTAGACGAAGCGCCGCTCCGCCGAGTCCATGTCGAAGCGGGAGAAGGGCGCCGGCAGAATCAGCTCCGGCGCCGCGTCGGTGCCCGGCCGCAGCCGTGCGATACCGGGGGCGTCCGGCAGCTCCAGGTCCGCGTACAGCACCCCGCTCGACGCGCGCCGCAGCCGGTCCAGTCCCATCCCGTCTCCCGTCGTCGTCCGCACGAGGTCGCGCACCCGGCGCGTGGCCACGTCCGTCGCGCGGACGACGACGTGGCCCAGCGAATCCTCGCCCAGGTAAAGGACCTCCCGCCCGTCGCCGGACCACACGGCCCACGGCGTGACGACGCCGTCGCCCAGGGCGCGGCCCAGCAGCGGCGCCTCCGGGCCAAAGTCGGGCGTGAACTCGTCGTCCTCCCGCTCCAGGACCTGGATGGCGCCCGGCGGCACGCGCAGCGCGGGGAGCGCCCGGCGCGCGGCCCGCGCCCCCGACGGCTCGCGAAACCGGTAGACCAGGCGGTTCTCCACTTCGTCCACGTCGAACATCTCCACGCCCCGGAACTGGAAGAGCAGCGCGGAGCGGCCGGACCAGCGGGCCAGGTCCGCCCAGCCGTAGTCCACCTGCCGGAACGTGATGTCGAACCGCTGGCACCCCGGATCGCCGGGGTAGCCGCTCGCGGCCAGCACCTCCTGTACGTACGCGCGGGCGGCCTCCTGCTGCCGCATGTCGCGCAGGCTCACGATGGCCGAGCAGGGGCCCGACCCGTTGATCCACCCCGCCCAGCCGGGGATGTGCTCGGCTACGCGCGGCCACTGCCAGTCGGGGCGCGGATCCGTGAGCCACGGCGGATCGCGGTCCGGCGGCGGAACCGCCTGGAGCGCGACGCGCACGGGCATGCTGTCCAGGTCCACGCCTCCCACGGCGAGCACGCGGTCGTACACGGGGCCCGTGGTGTCGCGGATTTCGGCCGTGATGGACAGGCACCCGGGCCGGCCCCGCTCCGCGCGGGGGATGCGCGTGCGCCAGCGCCCCTCCGCGTCCGCCGTCGTGCGGACGAGCCCGCGCAGTCCTCCCGGCGCGCCGCAGTCGCCCGGCTCGCCGGGGACGCCGTCCGCGAGCGCGACGTACACGTCCGCCCCTGCCGCCGGCGCGCCGTCCTCCAGCACCGCCGTGCCGAACGCCACCGTATCGCTCAGCCACGCGGGATCGGCATGTGGCTGCTCGATGCGAACCGTATCCGCCGCAGTGATGACGGTTGACGAGGGCTGCGGGGCGGGTGCGGTCTCGGGCCGCGGAGCTGCCGTGCATCCGCCGCAGAACGCGATGAGGACGGAGAGGGGCAGGCGGGAGATGCGCATCACGAACGATGAGGGGAGGGGGGCGCCGTCCGGGAAACGCTTGAACCACGGCGGATCGTCATCTGTTCCGCGAATCGCCGGATTCGCCGCTCTAGGACGAACGCGGGACGGTGATTATGATCCTGCATCTTCCGATTTTCTTCCGCACGTCACATCTCTCCACCGCGCGCCCGCGCAACCACAATGAACACGCCGATGCTCATCCGGTCCACGGGAATTGTCGCCGGCATCCTGCTCGTCTTCGCGGTCTGCATGATCGGGTACACCATCCGCAATCCCCAGCCGGTGCCGCGTGACATGAAGCCGGTAAGGATGCCCGTGCTGGCCATGGAGTTCGTTCGTTCCGAGGCGGACCTGCACCGCATCATCGGCGAGCCGCGCGACACCGATCCCGAAGTGCGCAGGCTGCGCGAATGGCTCAAGACCAACATCAGGATCGACTACGGGTTCATCGCGCTGTACTGGCTGTTGTTCGTGCTGATTGCCGGCGTGCTGGCGCAGCGTGAGGGCCGGTGGATGCCGTGGCTGGGCGCGGCCGCTGGATTGGCCATCACGGGCGCGGCGATCGCGGACGTGATGGAGAACGTGCGGATGACGCGCGTGATCGACACCGTTCAGCTGGCGGGCAACGACGTCGCGTCGGCGGGGTTCGCCAAGTGGGTGCTGAGCTTCGTGGCGATCGGGCTGCTTGCGTTCGCGTTCGTTGGGCGCCACGGGTGGATTCCGTGGATCGGCGGCGTCTGCGTGCTCATCGCGGTGGTGGGACTGGCGGGCCTGGTGGCGCTACGGATGGGGCCCGGGGGACTGCCCATCGTCCAGCTCGCCTTTTTCCTGATGCTGGTCCCGCTGCTGCCGATGGTGTTCATCGCCTTCAACTTCTCCCCGGGCGCGTTTCGGGGCTGATCCGCCGCGCCCGTCCGCGTGCTCGCTGGTGGGCGCGCGGACCGACGGCGGCGGCATCCGATGCGCCGGCGTAACGCGATGCGGCCGCGGCCCTTCCGGAATGGCTGCCGCGGCGCCATACTCCTGGCCTCCCCCAGTCCCGTCCGCAGGAACGCAGGAGCTCGCCCATGCAGTCCCAACCCCCCGCCGAAGCATCCGTCGTCCTTCGCACGTGCGCCCACTGCGGCGCGCGGGGCACCACGCGCTTTTGCGGCGAGTGCGGCCACGCGCTGGAATCCGTCCCCGTCCCGGGCCTGCTGCGCGAGACGGCGGCGGAGGTGCTGGGCGTGGAGCACGGCATCGTGGGCACGTTGCGGGACCAGCTCATCCGCCCCGTGGCGGTGTACCGCGCGCACCTGGAGGGCCGCGCGGAGGGCTACGTGCGGCCCATCAAGCTGTTCTTTCTGCTGGCGGGCTTGTACATGCTGCTGCTGTCACTGGTGCGGCCCATCGCCTTCGAGATCAGCGAGCTGATGCGCGGCGCCGCCGTCGGCGGTGGGGCCGAGGGGGCAAGGACGCTCGCGGCGATCCTGGAGCGGCGGGGCCTCACGCAGGAGCTGCTGAACGAGCGCATGCAATCGGGGATGAACACGGCCACGCCGCTGGTGGTGGCGCTGGCGCTGCTGCCCATGGCGGGCCTGCTCAAGCTGATGCGCCGCGAGCGGCCGTTCCGCGAGCACGTGATGTTCCTGCTGAGCTTTTCCAACTCGGTGTGGCTCATGAGCATCCTCACGCTGCCGCTGTACTGGCTGTCGCAGGCCGGCGCCACGGTGCTGATGCAGGTGATCGCCTACGTGTACATGGGCCTGGGTTTCTTTGCCTTCTACGCCTCGCGCACGCGGCTGCGGACGGCGGGCCTGTTTGCCGTCTATGTGGTGTCGGATCTCGTGCTGTCCACGCTCTTTGGCTACGCCCTCTCCGTCGGTGTGCTGATGACCGTGCTGTTCCTCTGACGATCATCCACCCAAAACAAACACGCCGGCCCCGTGACGGGAGCCGGCGTGCGGATACGGCAGGGGTCGACGCGTTCAGCTGGTGCGGCGGCTGTCGCGAGCGGCGACGCGCTTTGCTTCCAGGCGCACCATCAGCATGCACGCCAGGTAGATGCAGAAAGTCACCAGGCCGAACACGCCGATGTGCAGAAACAGGGTGGGCCAGCCGGCCGGAGTCGATCCCATCGTTCGTTCTCTCGTAGTCGGTTGATCGGTCAGCGCGCACAACATACCACGCCGCCGGCAAAAGTGCCAGCGGCCTCCCGCCTCACGTCTCCACCGACGTCTTTTCGCCGCAGCGGGGGCAGGTGGCGCGCAGGGTGCCCTTGCCGCGCGGCAGGCGCATCCTGGCCTGGCACTTGGGGCAGGGCACCACGAGCGTCGTCGCCTCCAGGTGCTCCTCGCCGCCGGGCAGGTCCTCCACCTGCAGCGTGGACAGCACCTCGTCCGACGGATCCTTGAGTGGCCCCACGCGGTTGGCGTGCCGCGCCACCGCCTGCTCGAACGCGTTGCGCACGGCGCGCCCGTTGGCGAACCCCGGCCCGCGGTTGTCGTGCATCCGCGCGAACAGTCCCTCCGCGTACTCGCGGGCCGGCGGGCACAGCTTGTAGCCGGCGTCCTCGCACTGCCGCTCCAGGATCTGCAGCAGCTCCTGCGAGGAGTAGTCCGCGAAGTCGATAAAGCGGTTGAAGCGCGACCGCAGCCCCGGGTTGCTGTCCAAAAAGCGCTGCATAGGCTCGGAGTAGCCCGCCACGACCACGATGAAGTCGTCGCGGTGGTCCTCGATGAGCTTGACGAGCGTGTCGATGGCCTCGCGCCCGAAGTCGTTGCCCGCGTCCTCGGGCGAAAGCGCGTACGCCTCGTCGATGAACAGCATGCCCCCTAGCGCCTGCTGCACCTTTTCCTGCACCTTGAGCGCCGTCTGCCCCACGTAGCCGGCCACGAGCCCGGCGCGGTCCGTCTCCACCAGGTGGCCCTTGGACAGCACGCCCAGCGCCTGGAAGATGCTGCCCAGCAGGCGCGCCACGGTGGTCTTGCCCGTGCCGGGGTTGCCCGTGAACACCATGTGCAGCGACAGCGGGGGGACCGGAAGCTTGCGGTCCTTCCGCATCTTGTTGACGCGCACCATGTTGGCAAGCGTCTCCACTTCCTTCTTGACGGAATCCAGGCCCACCAGCCGGTGCAGCCTGGCCATGAGCTCGTTCAGGTCCGCGGGCGCCACGGGCGCCGTCTCGGCCGGGGCGGGGGCCTCGCCGGGCTGCGCGGGCTGGCCCGGCGCGGGGTCCGGCTCCTTGCGGGGCGACTGCACGCCCGCGTCGGCAACGGCGCGCTCCAGGGGCGCCACGTACGCCGTGACGAGCTCCGACTCGCGCGGCAGGTTGCGCCCGTCGGCGGCCATGAGCTGCAGCCCCAGCTCGCGCAGGCAGGTGGCCACGTTCATGGCGTTCACGGTGCCGCGCAGCCGGTCGCCGCGCACCAGGACGTGAAAGTAGTCGGGCACCCACTCGTTGGGGACCACGTTCGGCGTTTCGCCGTGGCGCAGCACCAGGTCGCGGATCTCGGGATACGTCATGGGCAGCCCGGTGCTGGGCCGCAGCATGTCGGCGATGAAGTCGGCCTCCTCGCGGCTGATGTCGCCGTCCGCGCGCACGAGCGTGCAGAGGAAGCCCAGCACGTGGCGCTGCGCCGCGTCGGCGATGGTGCCCGGCCCGCGCCAGTCGCCGCGGCGTTCCGCGCGGTAGGCGCTGTCGAAGATGAACTGGTAGAGCTCGGGCGGCGTCTTGGGCTGCATGATCGGCGTGGGAGGACGAACGGGTGGATTCAGGCGAGGCGGGCCAGCGCGACGACGTCCTTCACGATCTTTCGGAACGATCGCGCAGCGTGTGCCTCCTCCAGATCGAAGACGTTGGTGAGCGCCGGCTGGTCGATGGTCGGCTTGTACGAGAAGCCCTGGGCCGTGCGGCTGGCCAGCCATCCCTTTGCGTCGCGGATGGATTCCGGCTCCGGCGGTGGTTCAAGGTCGTCCGCGAGCCCGCGCTTGCCCCGCAGCGAACGCGCGGCGGCAAGGAACCACGCCTCGTACTCGCGGTTCGCGGCGACGACGCAGATGGCGCGATCCGGGCGCGCTGCCTTTGCCCGGACGAGGAGCTGCTCGGCGAGTTCGCGCGGGCAGTCGTCGTCCGCGTCCAGCAGGATCAGGATGCCGTCGGACGAGGTCGTTTGCCGCGCGGCAAGCTCCACGTAGTTCTCCAAGCCGCCGGCCTGGATCAGCCCTGTGCGTTTGGCGCGGATGGGCTGGCCCACGTGCGCGTACCCGATGTCTGGCGCGTACTGCGCGACGATCCGCCGGATCAGGATCGGCACCGCAGTCACTTCGCCGTGCCCCTCCACGATCGGGAGGATCACGCCGGTGCCCCCGTGCCGAAAAGTTCCAAGTCCTCGGGCTTCAACGAACGCGCGGCGGATTCCGGACGCAGTTGATTCATCCGCAGAAGGTCACCGGCTGTGAAGAGGTGGTCCCTGAGCACGGAGCCCGCAGCCTCATCCAAGTGACCAATCCTGGTCGCACCATCTTCTGCAACGACTGCGAGAATCGCGGAGTCCGCGATGGATGGATTGTCCAGCAGTTCGGGACTGTGACTCGTCACCAGAATCTGCCGCATCGAAGCTGCGTCACGCATGCTGTCGATGAGCACTCCCGCAGCTGCTGGATGCAGGGCGGTTTCCGGTTCTTCGATTCCAACCAGGCTGGGTCCGGCTCGTCCCGCATAGTCCTCAGCCCCACTCTGGAAGAGAGCCAGCAGGACACCAAGAGCCCGGAGTGTGCCGTCGGACATGTTTGCTGCCAGGAAGCGCCACTCGTGCTCTCCCTGGGTGTCTTGCTGCACGAATTCCACGGTTTCCCGAGGGCCAAGCGGTATCGCATCTACGCCGTAAATCCCTGGCACCGCCTGCGCCATGTATTCCTCGACTCTTGCCTTCAGTTGAGGATTTCTGATTGATAGCTTTTGCAGGACAGCAGGCAGATTGCCGCCGTCGCGGGCCAGCAATTCCCCTGGATCCGGAGGCTGCAGGTCACGTATGGCATCCGGGTTCAAGTTGTAGAACCCCATATTCGCCAACGCGTCGTATACCGGGCGGAACGTAGCTAGACCGGATACGCTGACAAGGTAGAGCCGGTCCTTCACTCGCACCGGTCCAGGGCGATCAAAGGACTGGTGAGTAGCACCGTTCGAAACCTCGAAGTAATGCGGCCGGCGACCGGCCAGCAGCAGTCCGCCAGCGATTGTGCACTCCTCGTGCTGAATCTCGACGGAGTTTC
>NZ_DASURI010000634.1:0-8555 GCF_036280135.1 Longimicrobium sp. | reverse complement strand
GGGGAAGGGAGAACTTCGGCGCGGGCATTCGGATGGTTTGCGCCGGCAGCGACGCGCCCCTCTCCCGGCCTCTCCCCGCTCGTTCCTCGCGGAGAGAGAAGAACCCGGATTACGCACGGGCTGAGCTTCGCGCGCTGAACTCGCCCTGAGAACAACCCCTCCCCCGAAGTTGGGGGAGGGGTCGCCGGCCGTTGCGAGGAGCGAGCAAAAAGGCCGGCGGGGGAGAGGGCCCCCGTCGCGCAGCGACGGGGGGCTCTCCCGTCCTGCTATCTGCCCACGCTGCTGTCCTCGCCTCTGCCCGTCACTCCTGCAGACGCCGTCCCATCCCCTACTCCTGCACTTCCGCGTCGCGCATGCGGCGGTGAAAGGACAGCCGCTCCTGCGCCTGGCGCGCCTCGTCCAGGCGGTTCAGGCGGGTGAGCAGGGCGATCAGCCGGTCGTAATCCACCGCCAGCACGCGGTGGTTGGGCGTGGCCACGTTCTCGTCCAGGCGGATGGCGGCCTGCAGCGCATCCGCCGCCTCCCACTCGCGGCCGGAGGACAGCAGCGCCTGTGACAGCGCCATGGGGTAGCGCGAGTCGCCCGGATCCGCCTCGGCGGCGAGGCGATAGCGTTCCGCCGCCTCGGCCCAGCGGCTCTGGCGGCCCAGGCCCACGCCTTCGTCGAAGAAGCGCTCCGCCCGCTCGTGCTGGGTGCGCGCCTGGTCCTCCGCCGACGGGGCGGGGATGAAGATGACCGGCGGCGGCGCGGGCGGCGGCGCCACCGGCTGGCGCGGGTAGCACGCCGCCGTGGCGAGCGGAAGGAGCGCGAGAAAGAAGCGTCGTGACTGCATGGCCGGTCCTGCGAAACCACGGGAAGGGTGAACGCGCGAACTCTACGGCGGGGGTCCTACCCCGTCAATCCGCGGAAGTGGCGCGTCAGGCGGAGGCGCCGCGCCGCACGAGATGGTCCGCTGCGTCCGCGTGCCCCCGCTCGCGCGCCAGGTCCACGGCGCGGCGGCCGTCGTCCGTGGGCAGGTCTGGGTCCGCGCCGTGGTCCAGCAGCAGGTCGATGACGTCGATGGCCCCGTGCTGCGCCGCCGCGTGCAACGCCGTGTATCCGCCGTGCTGGCGCGCGTTCACGTCCGCGCCGGCCTCCACCAGCAGCCGCGCGCCCGTGATGCCGGACGGCCCGGCCATCGTGGCGTGCAGGGGCGTGTTGCGCATGGCGTTGATGGAGACGGCGCGGACGTCGGCGCCGCGCTCCAGCAGCAGGCGCATGGCGTCCACGTGGCCAAAGAAGCCGGCCAGGTGCAGCGGCGTCCACCCGTCCGCGGCAAAGCGGGTGACGGCGCCCGGCTCCGCGTCCAGCAGCGCGCGCAGGCGGTCCACGTCGCCGAACGCGGCGGCCTCGAAGGCGTCCGGCCGGCGGCCGTGGGCCACGAGCAGCTCCGCGAGGTCGCGGCGGCCCGTGTACAGCGCCATCAGCAGCGGGCTGTCGCCGTCCGCGCGGGCATCGGCCGCGGCGGGATCGCGCGCCAGGACGGCCCGCAGCGCATCCGCGTCGCCCGCCTTGACCGCGTCCATCACCTCCGCCGTCCCATGCGTCGTCTGCGTCGTCATCATCCGCCTCGGGATCGTGGGTAGTGAGGAGTGGACGGGATACGCTCCCCGCCTGAGCGGCTGAAGCCGCCGCTTGGATTGCGGCAAGCCCCGTCTCGCGCTGACGCGCGATGCGGACGGAGCATCAACCGACCGGCCGCGGAGGTCGCGGGGACGGGCGGGCGCCGTGGAAGTGTACACCCTCTCCCGCGCAGTTTGCGGGAGAGGGTGCGAGCCTAGGCGAGCGGGTGAGGGCCCTCCGCCCACATCTCCACGCACGTCCGGATCGTTCGCACGTGGATGTCGACGGTGTCCTCCGTGTCGCGGGCGTAGCCGCCGGCCATCGCCACGGCCACGGGCACGCCGGCGGCGCGGCAGGCGCCCAGCACCATCCGGTCGCGCTCCGCCAGCCCTTCCTTGCTCATCCCCAGCCGCCCGAATCGGTCCTCGCGCCACGGGTCCGCGCCGGCCAGGTAGATGGCCAGCTCCGGGCGAAACTCCTCCAGGATCTGCGGCACGTGCAGCTCCAGCGCGGCCAGGAACACGTCGTCGCCGGCGCCGTCGGGCAGCTCCACGTCCAGCGAGCTGCGCTCCTTGCGGAACGGGAAGTTCTTGGCGCCGTGGATGGAGAAGGTAAAGACGGACGGGTCCGCGCGGAACGCCTCGGCCGTGCCGTTGCCCTGGTGCACGTCGCAGTCGAGCACCACGGCTCGGCGGATGCGCCCCTCCGCCTGCAGCGCGCGGATGGCGACGGCCGCGTCGTTGAAGACGCAGAATCCCTCGCCGTGCGACGGCCCGGCGTGGTGCGTGCCGCCCGCCAGGTTCACGGCGATGCCCCAGCCGCGCGCCGCGCGTTCGTCCAGCGCCGTCCGCCCGGCCATGATGGTGGCCCCGGACGACCGGCGCGAGCGCTCGATCATCTCCGGGCTCCACGGAAAGCCGATGCGGCGCTGCTCCAGCGGCGTGAGCGTGCCATCGCGCGCCGCGGCCACGTACGCCGGGTCGTGTACGCGCTCCAGCTCCTCCCACGTGGCGGCCGGCGGCTCCAGGAGCTCGTCCGGGCGCAGGATGCCCTCCGCCAGGCAGCGCTCGCGCAGCCGGGCGTACTTGATCATCGGGAAACGATGTCCCACCGGCAGCGGCAGGACGAAGTGGTCGCTGTAGAACGCCCGCACGGATGGCCGTGATTCAGGGAATGCCGGTGACCTTGTGCGTCTGCACGGACAGGCGCCAGGGTGGTCCCAGCTCCATGATGGCCGCGATCGTTTCGGCGTAATTGGGGCCGCCGGCCGCCGGGACGTCCACGGACTGCAGGAAGTACTGCCCGAACTGCGTCCCCTCCGCGATGCGGCGGACGGCCTCCACGTCCGGCGTGATGCCCGGCGCGGACGCGCCCGTAAAGAGCAGCTTGAGCTCGTCGCCTTCCTTCTGCGCGAACTCGGCCTGCTTGGGCGAGATCGTCAGCCAGTCCACGAGCGAGCGGTCCACGGGGCGCGAGCCGTTGCTTTCCATGGTGATGCGGTAGCCGCGCGCCCGCAGCGCGTCCGAGAGCGGCCGGTCGAACTGCAGGCTGGGCTCGCCGCCCGTGGCTACCAGCAGCAGCCCCGGCTTTTCCCCGCCGAAGCCTTCCTCCGCAGTGCGGCGGACGAGGTCCAGCGTGCCCTCCAGGTCCAGCGTGTAGTGCGCCTTGACCCAATCGGTGTCGCACCAGGGGCACACGTCGTAGCCCAGGTTGCAGCCGGCAAAGCGCAGGAACACCGCCGGTGTCCCCGCCTGCGCGCCTTCGCCCTGGAGCGTCGCGAACACTTCCCTGATCCCGTACTTCTTGCCCGCCATCCGCCTGGTTCCGTAGATGATGATCGAGCCGCATCCGTCGACCCGGGAGGAAGTTATAAGTACCAGGTGACAAGTACCAAGTGCCAAGGAGTGGATCCGAGCAGGAGATCCGGCCTTGGCACTTGGCACTTGGCACTTGGCACTTGGCACTTGGCACTTGGCACTTGGCACTTGGCACTTGGCACTTGGCACTTGGCACTTGGCACTCCCGTGTATTGTATACACCGTGAATCGCGTCTGGGACATGCGTGTCCCATGCCGTACCCCCAGCTCCCCATGACATCCCGCCCCAACATGCCGCAAGGGGGAGCTAAGTCGTTGCAAATAAACAGAATTCAATTCGGTGAAATCCTGGCCCCGCCCTTGCCCTCTGTGGTGCCCGCAAGCGCCCGACAGGGTGCGCACAGGAGATCGGGGAGTCAGCGAAGGTGGCCCGGCAGTCTCACAGAATCCGCAACACGCGTCCCGCCCCCCCCCCAACCGCAGTACCGTCCTTCCCACGCCGTCCGACGCTGTCCACCCCCCGCCTGGGCCCGGAGCTCCCCGCTCCGGGCCCTTTCTCTTTTTCTGCGGCGGGGGGCGCGCAACCTGCGCGGCGCCTTGCGGGTACCAATTCGCGAGCCGCCGCCGGGGCGGCGACGCACCAACCACGTGAGGGGACGAGGATGAAGCATACGATGATTGCCGCGGCGCTGGCCGCGGGCCTGGCGTTGGGCGCGGGCGCGGCCCAGGCGCAGCAGGCGCCGCCGCCCCCGCGCGAGCAGACCATCCGCGTGACGGGCATGGGCGAGGCCCGCGCCCGGCCGGACCAGGCCATCGCCGATTTTGCCGTGGAGACGGCGTCGGCCACGGCGCAGGCGGCCGCGTCGGAGAACGCGGGCGTGATGGATCGCGTGATCGCGGCGCTCGTGCGGGCCGGCGTGCCGCGCGACCGCATCGAGACCAGCGGCTACAACGTGTTTCCCGAGTACGATCCGCAGCCGCGGCCGGACCAGACCACGCCCACCGTGCGTGGCTACCGCGTCATCAACACCGTCACCGTCACGCTGGACGACGTGGCCCGCGTGGGCGCCGTGATCGACGCGGCGCTGGGCGCGGGCGCCAACCGCGTGAACGGCGTGCGATTCGGGCTGCGTGACCCGCAGGCGTTCCGGCAGCGGGCCATCGACGACGCCGTGCGCCGCGCCCGCGCCGACGCCGAGGCGCTGGCCGCCTCGCTCAACGTGGGGCTGGGGATGGTGCGCGAGGCCTACACGGCCGACGTGGGCACCGTGCAGCCGGTGATGTACGCGCGCATGGAGATGGCGGCCGACATGGCGCAGAGCGCGCCCACGCCCATCAACCCCGGCGAGCAGACCGTCCGCGCAACGGTGGTGGTTGTCTACTCCATCTTCGGCCGCTGACGCCGGCGGATCCGGAGACAGAAGCGCGGCCCGGGAGCGATCCTGGGCCGCGTTTTCGTTGTGACGTACAGCGGCTCCGCCGCTCCTATACCGATCCGCATGAACACTGCACATCGGCGTTGGTTTCCTGAGGGAGCGCCCGCGCGGGACTCGCCCGCTCACAAGGGTGCGGGCGCGACCGAAGGATCTCCTTCGCGGGGCAGGGACTTCGCTACGGGACTGGGTCCTTGCCAAGGAAGGAAGATCCTTCGGGGCCGCACGCATCCGCGCACGGTCGAGTTCGCGAGGGCCCCTCAGGAAAACAACTGCGTTTCCGCATCCGGTGTGACGCGTCGCCTATCGGCCTCACGGCTGGAGGTTGCCGCAGCGGCTCGTGTTGTTGGCGCGGATGGCGTCGATGGCGAAGCGCAGGGTGGTGAGCGATCCAAAGACGCCCACGCCGTCACCCACGATGCTGGAGATGCGCACCTGCCCGGACGGGTTGAAGTTGCCGCCCCGCACTCCGTTGATGTAGTTGCGGTCCGCCGCGGCGATCGCCACCCGCGCCGACGTGCCCTCGGGCAGCCCCGCCTGCAGCACGCGCAGCAGGTCCTGGTTGTAGTCGAACCGGTCGAACACGCCGAATTCCCCCGGCAGCACCAGCGTGGTGTCGGCCGCGGACACCGACACGCCCACCAGCTCCAGGGGATCCGGCGGCCCGTACTCCGGCGGAAAAGCGTTGCGAAGCCCGAAGATGTTGAGCGGGGCCAGGTATCCCCACGCGCCGGGCGCCGGCGTCCAGCTCAGGTTCAGCGGTGTCTGCGGCGGTAGCGTGCACGTGGGCTCGCGCACGTCGGCGCGGTTGGTCGTACGGATGCCGCGCACGCTGAAGGTGCCGGGCACGACCGTGCGGCCGAGCGCCTCCTCGCCGCGCGCGGTGCGGACGGTCAGGTCGTACGCCTGCCCCGGCGTCACCCACCGCCCCAGCGCGCGCGGCGACACGTAGCACGACGCCTCCACCGCCACCTCCGACGCGTCGTAGCCGGGGTCGATGGCGTAGCACGCCTCCGTGGATTCCACGAACGTCACGCGCAGGCCGTTGGGCCCCGTGACCTCCACGCTGGCGCCGGGCTCCTTGCGCGACGCCTGGTCCTGCACGGTGCGGTGCAGCAGCACCGTCTGCTGCGTAAAGTCCGTCCGCAGCACGGCTTCCACCACCAGCCGGTCCTCGCTGGGCGGCACCGTCACGTCGGCGAGCGTGCACCCGCCCAGCACCAGCGCCGCCGCGGCGGCCGGCAGTATCTTAAGAATCATCACCCGTCTATACCTTACCAGTGGCTTTCTCGGAGTTGTTCGGCCCATTCTCCGACTGCATTGTCGATTCTGTTGAGGGTACTTATCCCAACCGAATCGGGAGCTAGTCCAACGCTGACGAACCCTGGCTCTCTGTCGTCCGGATTACGACGAAGACGCCATACCTCATACCGCGTGAGTCCGACGCGCACAGATTTCGGAATTTTTTCAGCACGCTCCAACCACGCGGGAAGCTCACCTGCCTCGTTTCGAAAACCCTCCCAATCCCATGTAAATGCAATATCTGTAGGCGGCTGGAGGCGCTCGACGATTGGACGTACTAGATATGTACGTACAACGTTGTCCAAATCGTGGAGCGCGTCGTCACTCGCTTCGCGCGGAGGCTTGACCAATACCTCCAAAGCAATCGGAACGCGTAGCCGCTCCCCAAATAACCACTGCCATGTCGTCCAGAATGTCGCGACGCGCTCCGTCACCATGTCTCTGAACTTGTCTCCACTTCCAGACCGCGTAGGCAATTCGTCAAGCCAGATCCGTGTAGGCGACTGCACGAGCGAATTGCGTAGCCAATCGTGTAACTCGGTCCGGGCTTGGTGCGGGAACCCTGGTCGAAAGGAATAGCCCCCATTCAGGAGCGCGAGCAGCCCCAGCGACAGTCGTGAATGACTGAGAATCTGGTCCTGTGCCTTCCGCGCAGCCAAGTCCAAGTACAGGGATCTCAATTCTGGGTGTAGGAACCCGCGCTCCTGGTCCGAGAGAGCGTCTTGATAATCCGCTACTGCCGCTGACGGATGGTCGAAGGGTTCGCGCGTGTCTCGCAGATAATCCTCGGCGTCGGCTCCGGTTGCGAGATCCTCAAGAAAGAGCGCGTGCCGGACAGCACGGAGGCTGATCCGAGGCATCCGGGCTTCTACTTGATCACCTTCGTCCACATCAGCTTGCGCGCTCTCTCGCTGTGGTGGTGGACCTAAGTGTCGACATGTGACGGATAGCGCGTCAATTTGCCGATCATCGTAATAAAGCACGCCTTGCCCCCGAACACCTGAGCCCGAAAGGGGACGCGCTAGAAGATCCAACAGATTCTTCCCGAGTTTCGGGAGATGCGTCGGATCGCGGGCGGTCGTCTGAAACGATACACTTAATGCTAGAGCGCCGCGGAATGGTCGTCGTCGACCCGCGATCAACGAGTTCGCTACTGATCGCTGCAGCGCGAGCTTGTCTCCCATTGGCATCGAATGCTTAGCGCGTGGCTCGATACCCCGCACGACCGCAACCACGCGTTGCCGCTGTCGCCAAGCATGGCGGCTGATCATTCCCACGGGAGAGAACAAAAAATCGCGCAAAGTCAGCTCTTCTCGGTTCTATCTGTCAAAAGCTCGCCTCGATGCCCACGGAGGGCAGCAGGGGGAACATGCTGGTGCCGGACCGCGTGGGCGGCGTGCGCTCGTAGTTGTAGAAGTAGAACAGCACGTTGCGCTGGTTGTACACGTTCAGCACCTGCAGGTACGGCGTGAACGTGCCCCAGCGGCGCTGGTACGGCCGGCGCAGCGTGAGATCCAGCCGGTGGTACGCCGGGTAGCGCTCGCGGTTGCGGTCGCCCAGCACCACGTACAGCGGCACCTCGGGGTCGTCGCCCTCGGGGCGGGGAATGCGGTATCCGCCCGCGGCGATGTCCGTCTCGAACCCCACCACCTGCGCCACCGGCCGCGTGAACGGCGTTCCGCTGCCGAAGTTCCACCGCGCGCCCGCCTCCAGCGCCATGGGCAGGCGGTACTGCAGCACCACGTCCACGTCCACGTGCCGGTCAAAGATGGGCGAGAACGTCACCGTCTGCGGCACGCCCTCGATCCCCGCGGCCATTACGTCGGGGAACGTCCGCCCCGCCCGCAGCAGGCTGATGGTCGTCCATCCCGTGAGGCGGCCCGTGTTGCGGCGCACCAGCAGGTCCAGCCCGTAGCTGTCGCCGTCGCCCACCAGCAGGTCGTCGCCGGGGTCGTTGGGGTTGTCGGCCGTGTTGAAGTCCGTGACGCCCTCGTACGTGCGGTAGTACGCCTCGGCGGATGCGTACCACGCGTCGCCCCAGTACTTCTCCACGCCCATCTGCACCTGGTCGCTCACCACGGGCGGCACGCTCTCGTCCGCCAGCACCCAGGTGTCGTTGCTCACGGGCAGGTTCTCGTCGCGCAGCGAGTGCAGGAACTGCACGTAGCGCCCGGCCGCCACCTTGACGGCGGCGTCGCGCTGCTCGCCCAAAAAGCGCTTGACGGCCACGCGCGGTGACAGCAGCACGCAGGTGCGGTTGGGCCGCGCGGGGACGGTGACGGGGTCCACGGGCGCGGGCCCCTCGTCGCCCGACGCGCAGTGGCCGGCGTTGCTGGCGGCCACGTCCACGCGCAGGCCGGGCTCCACGATCCACGCGCCCGGCTGCCAGCGCACCTGTCCG
>NZ_DASURI010000633.1:0-4118 GCF_036280135.1 Longimicrobium sp. | reverse complement strand
GAATAGGGAATAGGGAATAGGGAATAGGGAATAGGGAATAGGGAATAGGGAATAGGGAATAGGGAATAGGGAATAGGGAATAGGGAATAGGGAATAGCGGGCAACGGCGAACTGCGGGTTACAGGGGACAGGTTACAGGGGACAGCCTGCAATGGATTGGCTTTCTTCCTGAGGGGCCCTCGCCGACCTTGACCTCTCCGGTTGCCCATAGCCCCGAAGGATCTCGCCTGCTCACATTTCGGTCGCCGCGATGCGATGGACAACGGCGGCGGGTCCGTGCTGTAAGGTTGGCATTCGGGCCCTTGCAGTTCTCCCCCTCCTCCGCGAAGCGGGGGTAGGGGGTCGGGGGGAGGGGGCTCCCGAGGGCGAGAGATTCCTCGCCATGGAGCACGCACCCGGAGCCCGAGATGAAGTTCTCCCTTCCCCCATTCAGTTTATGGGGGAAGGGCCGGGGATGGGGGGCACTCCGCTGCGGCAGGGTAGCCGCTTCCCTGCTCGGTCCCGTTCTCCCCAGACGACGAACAGCCCTCCTCCAATCGGTCGGAGGAGGGCTGTTCCGTGCCCGCTATTCCCTATTCCCTATCACCTATTCCCTAGCTGTTCGGCACCAGCTTCAGCCCCACGATGCCGGCCAGGATCAGCCCCACGCACGCCAGCCGCAGCGCGCCGGCGCTCTCGCCAAAGAGCAGGATGCCCAGGATCACCGTGCCGAGGGTGCCCACGCCCGTCCAGATGGCGTAGGCGGTGCCCAGCGGCAGCGTGCGCAGCGCCACGCCCAGCAGCCCCAGGCTGATCAGCATCGACACGGCCGAGCCCACCGTCGGCCACAAGCGCGTGAAGCCCTCGGTGTACTTGAGGCCCACGGCCCAGCCTACCTCGAACAACCCCGCAACAAAAAGGACGACCCACGCCATCCCTTCCTCCGGGTGGTGTGGGGTCGTCCCCAGCGTTCCGCAGATGAGCAGCGGGGCCGTCCCCGCCGCTGATTCGTTGCCCTCAACGCTACACCAATCCGCCGCGCGGGTCAACGGGGCGGATTGTCGGCGCACGCCGCGGCGGCTACCTTCGCGCGCCGCGGACCGCTTCTTGTGGGAAGATGCGCATCCGCCGCCGATCCGTTCCCGACGCCGATCCCGAATGCCGAGCCACGACGAGCGCCTGCCCCTGTTCGCCATCACCGCGCCCGGCCTGGAGCCCCTGGCCGCCGCCGAGCTGCGCGCGCTGGGGATGGACGTGAAGGAGGAGCCCGGCGGCGTCTCGTGGAGCGGCACGCGGGCGCAGCTGTACGACGCCAACCTGCGCCTGCGGACGGCCAGCCGCGTGACCGTGCTCGCGGCCGAGTTCCGCGCGCGCACCTTCTTCGAGCTGGAGCGGCACGCGCGCAAGGTGCCGTGGGAGCGCTGGGTTTCCAGGGGCGGCGCCGTCCGCCTGCGCGTCACCAGCAAAAAGAGCAAGCTGTACCACGAGGGCGCCATCGCCCAGCGCATCCTCGAGGCCATCGAGCACCGCGTGGGTGCCCTGGCCTCGACCGATGTCGGCAGGGACGAGGAGGGCGGGGAGGACGAGGGCGATGCGCAGCTGTTCATCGTCCGCTTCAACCGCGACGGGTGCACCATCCGCGCGGATGCGTCCGGCGCGCTGCTGCACCTGCGCGGATACCGGCAGGCGCTGGCCCGCGCGCCCCTGCGCGAGACGCTCGCGGCCGCCATGCTCCTCGGCGCCGGCTGGGACGGCACGGCGCCGCTGGTGGATCCCATGTGCGGATCGGGGACGATCCCCATCGAAGGCGCCCTGCTGGCGCGCCGAATTGCCCCGGGGCTGTCCGCCCCGGACCGCGAGCCCCGCGACTACGCGTTCACGTCCTGGCCGGACTTCGACGTGGAACGGTGGGCGGCGGTCGTGGACCGCGCCGCGGCGGAAATCCTTCCGCGCTCGCCCGTCCCCATCCTGGGCTCGGACCGCGACGAGGGCGCCATCGCCGCCGCGACGGCCAACGCGGAGCGCGCGGGGGTGCTGGGGGACGTGGCGTTCAGCGCGCGCGCCGTGTCGGCCGTCGAGCCGCCGGCGGGGCCGGGGTGGATGGTGATCAACCCGCCGTACGGCGTCCGCGTGGGCGAGCGCGATCCCCTGCGCAACCTGTACGCGGCGCTGGGCCGCACCCTGCGCGAGCGCTGCCCCGGCTGGACGCTGGCGCTGCTCTCGCCGGATCATGGCCTGGAGCGCCAGGTGGGCTTCGCGCTGGACGAGGCGCTGCGCACGAGCAACGGCGGCATCCCCGTTCGCCTCGTCGTAGGCCAGGTGCCGGACGAAGGCTGACAGTCGCGAGTTGAATCCTCTGCAGAATCGCCTCGCCACCCGATGCGTCATCCTGAGGGAGCGCCCACGCGGAACCGGAAGATGCACCGGACCTTGGGCGCGACCGAAGGATCTTGCGTCCAAAGCACGAGGCCGACTCCACGCCTGGGAGCCGGCCTCATGCTTTGCGGGCAAGATCCTTCGTCGCCGCCATGGACCGCGCCCGGTCAGGGCCTGCGCGGCGGCTTCTCAGGATGACGCATCTCGGGGGGACGGGTTGAGCGATCGTTTCTCGGTGACCTACTCCCCCGCCACCACGATCCCCAGCTCGATCAGCATCTCCGCGTCCGCCTGATCCACCCAGCCGCCGTCACGCACGGCATGGAACGCGGCGGCGATGGAGGGATCCAGCGGCACGAACGCGCGGCGTGCGCCACGCAGGTCCACCAGCAGGTGGTGCTCGCCCTCCTCCACGTCGTCGTACGGCGGACGGCGTTTGGCGAACAGGTGCGGCAGCAGGGCGCGCGGATCCACGCTGAACGGCGTCACCCCCACGAGCGGATGCGGCCGCAGGGGACCGTCCGCCCGCGCGTTCGCGGCGGCATCCGCCACCTGCGCAAGGGTGCGCTCCGGCGGCAGCAGGGCCAGCTCGTAGACGAGCATCTCCCAGTCCAGCACCTCGCGCAGCAGCGGCTCCGCCACGTCGCCCGCCTCCATCCGCTCCCGCAGAAAGTCCGCGAAGCGGCGCACCTCCAGCGGTGCGTTGCGCTCGAAGCCGGGGTGCCGCTCCCAGTACGCGTCCATCAGCCCCCGCAGCGCCGGGCCAATGAGGACAAAGCTGTACGGCAGCTGCGCGGCGATGGGGCCCAGCCGGTTGCTGCGGTACAGCATGCCGTTCACCCGCATGCCCGGCTGCCCGGCGGCGCTGGCCAGGCGGCGGCGCTCCAGGTCCGTCAGCGTGTACGGGGCCAGCGCGGACTCGGCGTCGTCGCGCACGCGCGCGCGCAGCGCCGGCGAGGCGGCCAGGTCCGCCATGGCGCGCTGAAAGGCCAGCAGCGACATCAGGCGCCGGCGCCCGGGCGGCGCGCCCACGCCTGGCGCGCGCGCTCCAGCTCGCGCAGCACGCCGCTGCCGCCGCCCAGGGCCGGCAGGTAGTTGTCCTCGAACTCGAAGGTGATGCCGCACAGGTTGGGCGCGCGGGCAATCACCTCGTCCAGCAGGTCCCACACGGGCCCCGCCACCGGTCCGGCGTGCGAGTCCGTGTACATCCCGCCCATCTCGCTGCCCCCCGCGATGTGCACCTCCACCACGCGCGACAGGTCCAGGGCGCGGATGAACGCGCCCGCGTCGAAGCCGTGGTTTACCGAGTTCACGTACACGTTGTGGACGTCCAGCAGCAGCCCGCACCCGCTGCGCGCCGAGAGCGCGTTGAGAAACTCCGGCTCGCTCATCTCCTGCTCCGGCAGGTCCACGTAGTACACGTTGTTCTCCAGCAGGAACGGCACGGGCACCGCTTCGCGCACGCGCTCCACCCGCCCGGCGATCATCTCCAGCACCTCGTGGTCGTACGGCACGGGGATGGCCAGGCCCGCAAAGTCGCTGTGCGCGTCCAGCCCCGGCACCCGCGTGAACGACAGGTGGTCGCTGTGCCAGGGAAAGCCGTAGCGCGCCTGCCACGCGGCGATCTGCGCCACGTGCTCGTCGTCGAAGAACTCCGCGCTGCCGATGGACAGGCCCACCGAGTGTCCCACGACGGGCTTGCGGGCGGCCACCCAGTCCAGCAGCTCCACCTGCCGGCCCGCCTCGCCGTAGCGGGGGCCGTC
>NZ_DASURI010000632.1:0-5411 GCF_036280135.1 Longimicrobium sp. | reverse complement strand
CGGCGCGCGCCGATCCGCAATCCCCCCCTTTCCCACCGGAGGAGCGTGAAATGATCACGGGTCTGCACGTCACCTGCTTCACGCGTCACGCCGACCAGATGCGTGACTTCATGCGCGACAAGCTGGGCCTGCCCGCCACGGACGTGGGCGGCGGATGGCTCCTCTTCGACGCCCCCGCCGCCGAGATCGCCGCGCACCCCACGGGCGACGACGACGGCGGCGGGCACGGCGGGGACGGAGCGGGCCTGCCCCCGCAGCCCGGCGTGGCCGAGCTCTCCTTTTCCTGCGACGACCTGGAGGCCACCATGCGCGAGATGCGCGCGCGGGGCGTGGAGTTCACCTCCGAGGTGCGCGACGAGGGATGGGGCCTGCTGGCGCGCTTTCGCATGGCCCCCGACGTGGAGGTGGACCTGTACCAGCCCCGCTACGAGCGCCACCCCACCCGCGGCTGAGGGCGGGCCCCGGCCTGGACGAACGGCGGCCTCGCGCGGCACGCGGGGGCGCGGAGAACCGTCTCCGCGCCCCCGCGTCTTCGTGTGCCGCCGCATCCCGGTATAACTGGCGGGAGGAACTGAGCAAGGTGGGAGAAGAGCCCCCGGCGCGGCGGAGCTACGATCCTGCGGTGAGCGGGCCGTCGTGAGATGTGCGCACCTTCCAGGGAGGAGAATCCCATGCCTGACGATACACTGGAACAGAACAAGGCCATCGTGCGCCAGATGCTGGAGGCGTTCAACACGGGCAACGCCGAGATCGTGCAAAAGCTGCTGCACCCGGACCTGCTGGACCGCAGCCGGGCCATCGGGCTGGAGCCCGGCATCCGCGACGCGCCCGCCGTGCGCCGCGTGCAGACGGAGGTCATGCGCGAGGGCGAGGCGTTTCCCGACCGGCGGTTCGAGGAGGTGTACATCATGGCCGAAGGCGACCGCGTGATGCTGCGCTGGGCCATGACGGGAACCAACACGGGCACCTTCCTGGGCCGCAAGCCCACGGGGCGCGCCGTAAAGACCGCCGGGACGGAGTTCATCCGCATCCGCGACGGGCAGATCGTGGAGCACGACGACGATCCGCTCCACATCCTGGACCTGCTGTGGCAGATGGGGCTGCTGGACTGCGCCGACGTCCTGCGCACGCCGGAGTTCGCCGTCCCGCTCGCGGAGCAGCGGGAGCAGGCCGGCAGCACGCGCTCCACGGCCGACGCCTCCGGCACGGGCGGCGACACCGGGGGCCGGGGCCCGCGCACGGACCCGCCGCGCGGCCGGCCCGACGACAACCCCGGCCGCGGCCCGGGCGGCGGCGGCGCACCCGGCCGCGGCCGGTAGGCCGGGCCCGCGGGCCCGGGCGGGATGGGCCGCGACGCATCCATGACGACGGGAGGATTCCATGCCTGACGAGACACTGGAACGCAACAAGGGGATCGTGCGCCGCATGCTCAAGGCGTTCAACGACGGCGACACGGCCAGCGTGGCCGAGCTGCTGCATCCCAGCATCCGGGACCACAGCCGCATGCTGGGGCTGGAGCCGTCCATCCGCCGCGCGCCCGTGGTCAAGCGCGTGCAGACGGAGATCATGCGCGAAAAAGAGGCATTTCCGGACAAGCGCTTCAAGGAGGAGTTCATCGTGGCCGAAGGCGACCGGGTGGTGCTGCGCTGGTCCATGACGGGCACCCACCAGGGCCGGTTCGTGGGCCGCGGGGCCACGGGAAAGAAGGTCAGCATCTCCGGCACGGAGTTCGTCCGCATCCAGGACGGCAAGATCATCGAGCACGACGACGACCCGCTGCACGTGCTGGAGCTGCTGGCACAGCTGGACATGCTGGACCAGCAGACGCTGGCCCTGCCGGAGTTCAGCCACGACCGCGTGAGCCCGCGCCGCAACGACGCGGCGCCCGGCAGGGGAGGCCCGCCCCCCGCCGGCACCTGAACCCGGCGGACGGGCGCGGAAACGAGGGGACGCAGAGAACGGATCTCTGCGTCCCCTCCGTCTGCCCCCGCCCCGCCGGCACGGCGCCGCGAGCCGAAAGGCCCCGCGCGCCGGGGCGCCGTCTTCCCCGCTCCGGATCAGGCGGACACGCCCAGGGACTCGTGCAGGATGCACAGCCCCGCCATCCAGATCAGCAGCATGTCCGTGCGGGCGCGGCCGCCGGCGTCCATCGACGGCACCGCGTCCAGCAGCGCCGCCACCCGGCCGCGGTCGTAGATGCCGGGGCCGTCCAGGGTCGCCCCCCGCAGCGTGTCCTGCAGGAACGCGAACAGGGGGCCGTCCGTCCGCAGGGTGGCGGGGGGCGCCTTGAAGGGGTGCTTCTGCCGGCGGTAGACGGTGTCCGTCAGCACGGGGCGCGCGGCCTCGCGCAGGGCGTACTTCTCCGTCATCCCCCGGATCTTCATCTCCACCGGCATACAGGCCGCCACGCGGGCCAGGTGGTGGTCCAGCAGGGGCAGGCGACCCTCCACCGAGTGCGCCATCTCCATGCGGTCGCCCACGTTGCACAGGATGTAGCTGGGCAGCATCGTCCGGCCCCACAGGTACAGCGACTGGTTGACGGGGTGCCGCCCCGCCATCTGCCGCTCCACGTCCAGGCAGCCCAGCACCACGCGGTAGGTGTCGCGCCCCGCGAACGCCGCGCGAAAGTCGTCCGTGGCCAGCTCCAGCAGCGCCATCCCCACCTGCGCCCACCCCTCCAGCTGCGAGGGGACGAACCCCAGCACCCGCCGCACGCTCTCCAGCTCCGTGCTCCCCTGCGGCAGCAGCGTGCCGGACGAGACGCGGTTGCTCTCCTCCAGCTCCGCCAGCAGCCGCGCCTTTTCCGCCGGGTCGCCGCCGCCGTGCAGCACCAGGTCGCGCCGCACGTGGGGGTAGCCCGCGAAGATCTCGTCGCCGCCCTCGCCCGTGAGCACCACGCGGGTGCCGGAGTCGCGGACGGCGCGGCTGAGCAGGTACTTGGCCACGGCGTGGGCGTTGGCGAACGGCCGCTCCGCGTGCCGGACGGCGCCGGCGAAGTGGTCCGCCAGGTCCGCCGCGCGCACGTCCACCTGGTTGTACTCCGCCCCGCAGCGCAGGGCCTGCTCGCGGGCGATGGGCGCCTCGTCGTAGTCCGCGTGGTCGAACGAGAGGGTGTACGCGCGCAGGGGCCGCCCCGACAGCTCCGACGCCACCCCCAGCAGGGCGCACGAGTCCAGCCCCCCGCTCAGGTAGCACCCCACGGGCACGTCCGCCCGCAGCCGCAGCCGCACGGCCTCCCGCAGGGCGTCCCGCACCCGCTGGATCCACTGCGCGGGGTCCCCGCCGGCGCCGTCCGCCCCGTCGGGGGGGAAGTCCCAGTCCCAGTACGGCATCACCCGCACCTGCTCGCCGTCCGTCAGCAGGCAGCACCCGGGCGGCAGCTGGTACACGCCGGCAAACAGCGTGCGGTCCGGCGGGTGGGTGACGAACTGCACGTCGTGCAGCATCTCGCGGTCCCAGCGCAGGGGCACGCCCAGCTCCGCCAGGGCCTTGACCTCCGACGCCAGGTGAAAGGCGCCCTCGTGCACCGTGTAGAAGAGGGGCTTGATGCCAAAGCGGTCGCGCGCGGCGAACAGCTGCCCGTCGCGGCCGTCCCAGAGGGCGAGCGCGAACTCGCCCCGCAGCCGGTGCACGGCGCGGGTGCCCAGGTCCTCGTACAGGTGCAGGGCGATCTCGCTGTCGGAGCGCGTGCGAAAGACGTGGCCCCGGGCCTCCAGCTCCGCGCGGATGCGCTCGAAGTCATACAGCTCGCCGTTGGCCACCAGCCGCAGGCGGCCGTCCTCGCTGGCGATGGGCTGGTCGCCCGTGCGCAGGTCGATGATGCTCAGCCGGGCGTGCCCCAGCCCCGCGCGGCGGTCCGGCGACACCCACGCCTGCTGCACGTCCGGCCCGCGGTGGCGCAGCCGCCGCGCCGCGCGGCCCACGGCGTCCGCCGAGACCGCGCCGCGGCGCGAAACGCTGGCGACGATACCGCACATGGCGCCCCTCCCTTTCACGAGGTCCTGGCGAAGGCCATCCCGAACCGCGCCGCGGCCTCGCGCACCACGGGCTCCAGCCGGGCGGGGACGCAATCCCCGAAGCGCCGCAGGTAGGCGTCCAGCGAGCCCGCGTCGCGCACCAGGAACGCCGCGTCCGTGCGCACCATGTGGCGGATGGCCAGCAGGGGCACGGGGCTGCGCAGGGGGTGAAAGCCCGGGTTCCACAGGGCCGGCTCCGCGCACCCCGCGTGGAACTGGCCGATCATCAGCCCCGCGGAGACGAACGCGGGCTTGAGCGCGGCCTGCACCCCGTCCACCACCCGCGGCGCGCGGGAATGCGGCAGCTCGGGAAAGAGGACCAGGATGGCCTTGTACTGCGCCTCGGGCCCCTCCTCCGGCGGCAGCCGCAGGAACCAGTCGCGGTACCGACCGATGGCCGCGGCCGCCCGGTCCGGCGCGGGGTCCGCGCCGGGGTGAAAGGCCAGCCAGAAGAGGGTGCGGTCCAGGGAGGGCTGCGTGTAGGGGCACACGGGCCCGTCGCGCCCCAGTTGCGCGTGGGGGCTGCACAGGTAGGCGCGCGCCCAGCGGAGCACGGCGCGCGCCTGGGAGAGAAAGGGCCGCAGGCGGGCCGGCGGCCGGTCCCCCTCGACGTCCCGCGGCTCGGCCAGGTACAGCGGGGGATCGGTCGGGGAGACGAGCATCATCCGGTTCCGTGTCTCTGCGTGGCCGGGGACCGGCGTGGACCCGTACACGGTCGGCTCGCCGGCGCGCGCGGGCTTCTCCCCCGTTGCTCGGAATGGGGCCACCACGGCGGACGGCGCCGCTCGCGGGGGGCGCGGCGGCGCGGGGATGAGGGACGGCGGGGAGGGGACGGGGGCGGGGCTACTGCGCGGCTTCGTACTGCTTGACGAGGGTCCTGGGCGCCGTGCGCCGCCAGGCCTCCACGACGATGCCGCGCATGACCTCGGGGTCCACCGTCGCCAGGTTCACGTCCACCCAGCCAAAGCGGCCCACGTAGTCGGCCACGGAGAAGCTCTCCGGGTCCGACGAGATGAGCAGCGACTGCTCCTCCAGCGACGTCTTGACCCCGCCGCCCGTGCCGTCCGTCCCCAGCGAGGCAAAGATCTTGTCGCGCACGCGAAAGGTGGGGTGCCCCCACGTCTCCACCTCCACCGCGCCGGGAAGCGAAAGCGCCAGCCGCCGTACCTCGTCCGCCGTGATCATCGTCTGCCTCCCTGCGCCCGTCGTGGAACGTGGATTCCGGTCGCGGCAACGATAGCCGGCCCGCGCCCGCGCCGCCACGGCCGGCGCACAACGAACGGGGCCGGGGAGCGCGCGGGCTTCTCCCCCGTTGCTCACTCGCGCAACGGGGGAGAAGACGGCGGGCCGGGCGGACGCCATCCTTCGGATCACGCCCGCCGCCCACCCACCACC
>NZ_DASURI010000631.1:0-4271 GCF_036280135.1 Longimicrobium sp. | reverse complement strand
GCAAAAAGGCGGTCGGGGGAGAGGGCTCGCCCGTCGCGCAGCGACGGGCGCCCGACCCTGCTCCCGACTCAACCGACCTGCGACTGCCTGCGCCGCCGACGCCCTCCTCGGACGATGGCCGCCGACAGCTACGCCGCCGCGCCTTCGTCCGCGTTCTCCGCGCTCTCGGCGCCGTCCGCCGTCTCCGCGCGCGCCATGCGCTCGGGCGCGCTGATGCCCAGCAGGGCCAGGCCGTTGCGCAGCACCGTCTGCACGGCGCGGCTCAGCACCAGGCGCGCGCGCGACTGCTCCGGGCTCACGGCGTCGCCGATCACCCGCAGCGACGCGTCACGGTTGCCGGCGTGGTACCAGCTGTTTACCGCGCCCGCCACCTCTTCCAGGTACGCGCAGATGGCGTGCGGCGTGTGCGCCTCGGCGGAGATGGCGATCTCCTCAGGAAAGCGCAGCAGCAGCTTTACCAGGTCCGTCTCGCTCTCGTGCGAGAGCAGGTCCAGGTCCGCGGACATGGCGTCCAGCGTGGCCGGGTCCACCTCCGCGCGGCGAAAGATGGACGACAGCCGCGCGTGGGCGTACTGGATCTTGTAGACCGGGTTCTTGTCGGACTGGTCCAGCGCCAGGTCCAGGTCGAACGTGAGCTGGGCCTCGGCGCGGCGCATGAGGAAGAAGTACCGCGCCACGTCCACGCCCACCTCGTCGTACAGCTCGCGCATGGTGACGTAGTCGCCCGCGCGCTTGCTGAACTTGACCTCCTGGCCGCCCCGCATCACCAGCACCATCTGGTGCAGCTCGTACTCGGGGTAGCCCTGGGGCAGCCCCAGCGCCTGCAGGCCCGCGCGCACGCGCGCCACGGTGCCGTGGTGGTCGCTGCCCTGCACGTTGATGGCGCGATGGAACCCGCGCTCCCACTTGTTCACGTGGTACGCCACGTCCGGCAGGAAGTACGTGGGAAAGCCCGTGGACTTTACCATCACGCGGTCCTTGTCGTCGCCGAACTCCGTGGTCCGCAGCCAGACGGCGCCGTCCTTTTCGTACACGTGCCCCGTCTCGCGCAGGCGGCGGATGGTGTCTTCCACCGCCCCGCTGCCGTACAGCGACGACTCCAGGAAGTACGTGTCGAAGCGCACGCGGAACCCGTCCAGGTCACGGTTCTGCTCCGCGCGCAGCCGCGCGACGGCAAAGACGCGCATGGCGTCCAGCGTCTCGGCGGATTCGTCGCCGGCGAACCGGTCGCCGTGCTCGGCCACGAGCGCCTGCGCGATCTCGCGGACGTACTCCCCGTGGTAGCCGTCGTCGGGGAACGTGACCTCGCGGCCGACGGCCTGCTGGTAGCGGGCCCACACGCTGCGGGTGAGCCGGTTGATCTGCTCGCCCGCGTCGTTGTAGTAGTACTCGCGGTGCACGGCCCAGCCGGCCCAGGCCAGCAGCTCGGCGACCGCGTCGCCCAGCGCGGCCTGCCGCCCGTGGCCGATGTGCAGCGGCCCCGTGGGGTTGGCGCTGACGAACTCCACGTTCACGGGCTTGCCCGCGCCGCTCTCGTTGCGGCCGTAGCGTTCGCCCTCGCGGACGATGCGGACGAGCCCGTCGCGCAGGTAGTCCGTGGACAGGCGAAAGTTGATGAAGCCCGGCCCGGCCACCTCGGCGCTGCGGATGCCGGCGGCCGCGCGGTCAATGCGCTCCGCCAGCTCCTCGGCGATCTGCCGCGGGGCCTTGCGCAGGGGCTTGGCCAGGGTGAGCGCCACGTTGGTGGCCCAGTCCCCGTGCTCCGGGTTGCGCGGACGCTCCAGGGCGACGGTGACGGGGTCCTGCACGCCCATTTCCCGGAGGGCGCGCTCGATCTGGGCCTGCAGCTTCTCGACGGCCATCTATTCGCTCGTGGACGACCCGCCCGACGACGATCCGCCGGACGAGGACGATTCGGACTTGGGCGCGGGCTTGCTCTCGCCGGAGCCGGACGACGATGATCCGCCGCCCTTGTCGCTCTCGGCGGCCTTCTTGTAGCCGTCGCCGCGGTAGTCGGTGATGTAGAACCCGCTCCCCTTGAACACCAGCCCCGCGCCCCCGCTGATCTTGCGCTGGGCCTGGGCGTGGCAGTGGGGGCACTCCTGAACCGGCGGATCGGACATCCGCCCGAACTTCTCGAACTCGTTGCCGCACTCGGGGCAGCGGTACTCGTACGTGGGCATCCTGCGTCGTGTCCGTGTGGCCTTTGTGCTTTCCGTCACAAACCCGCGTAACCTACACTGACGCGGGGTCCCGGGCAACCGGATGGCGGGGATCGGGACACATGTGCGAGGCGTGGCCGCGGCGGATCGGGTGCGGGGCGCGCCGCGCGGGAGTGAAGGCATCGAGGGAGGCCGCGTCCACGCAGCCGGAGTCCCGCGGAGTCCCAGCCGGAGCGAATGAATTCGCCGCTGGAAGTTCACGAAGTCCGCCTGCGCGGACTGCCCCAGCGCAGGCCAGCGCAGTACACCAACGCCGCCTTCAATCAAGTTGTTCTCCCCCTCCCCCGCGAAGCGGGGGCAGGGGGCCGGGGGGAGGGGGCCCTCCGCGGGCGAGAGACAGCCCGCCACCCTGCATGGACCGCCGTTCTCCCTTCCCCCACGCAGTTCGTGGGGAAGGGCCGGGGATGGGGGGCGCTCCGCCCAGCCGTGATCTCCCCCCCGCAGAGAATTCGTGAATCTTTGTCGACAACCTGTCCGTACGCTGCCCCAGCCGCCGACGCGGCCTGCGGAATCAACACACGATCCTGACGATCCATGCGAATCGCGAATCTTGCCCGGACGGCCGCCGTGGCCGCCGCGGCCCTGCTGAGCCATCCCGCCGCCGCGCAGCCGGGCGGTCCGCCGCCGGGGGAGCCCGTGCTCATCCACGCCGGCCGCCTGTTCGACAGCGAGCGCGGCGTGTTCCTGCCCGCCCGCGACGTGCTCATCCGCGGCGGCGTGGTGGAAGCCGTGGGCGAGAACCTGCCGGCGCCGGAGGGCGCGCGCGTCATCGACCTGCGGGCGTACACCGTCATGCCGGGGCTCATCGACGCGCACACGCACCTGCTGATGGAAACCAGCCCGCGCCTGGACGAGGGGCAGGAGATGGCCCGCGAGGTGGCGTTCGAGGGCACCACGCTGCGCGCCCTGCGCGGCGCGGCGCGGGCCCGCACCTACCTGCAGGCCGGCATCACCACCGTGCGCGACCTGGGCAACAGCGGCACCTTCGGCGACGCGGCGCTCGCCCGCGCCATCGACGAGGGAACGCTGGAGGGCCCGCGCATCTACTTCTCCGGCCCCGGCCTGAGCCCCGAGGGCGGACAGCTGCCCGGCGTGGAGCCGGGCCACATGGCGCTCGTCCACGGCGAGTACCGCATCGTCAACGGGGTGGACGACGCGCGCCGCGCCGTGCGCGAGGCCGCCATCCAGGGCGCCCGCGTCATCAAGATGTACGCGGAGAACACGCCCAACCGGGCCAGCTTCACCATGGACGAGATGCGCGCCATCGTGGACGAGGCGCGGCGGATGGACCTGCCCGTGGCCGCCCACGCCACCAACGACGCCGCCGTCTGGCGCGCCGTGGAAGCCGGCGTGACGACGGTGGAGCACGGATACGACGTGGCGGACAGCACGTTCGCGTTCATGGCGCGCCGCGGCGTGGCGCTGGTGCCCACGGACCCGGACCGCGTCACCGTGGACCGCTTCATCGAGGTCACGCAGATGAACCCGCCGCCGCCGCCCGAGGGCCGCGAGCAGTTCCTGGAGCGTCCGCGCGACCGGGTGCGCCACGCCCGTGCGGCGGGGGTGACGATCGTGGCGGGATCGGACATGTACGCCGCGCTGGGCGGGTCGCGCGGCGAGTGGTCCCGGCGGGTGCTGTGGGCCTACCTGGGCTCGGGGATGACGCCCGCGCAGGTGCTGCAGTCCGCCACGTTCCACGCCGGCCGCGCCCTGGGCGAGCCCCGGCTGGGCGTCATCCGCCCCGGCGCGCTGGCGGACCTCATCGCCGTGGAGGGCGACCCGGCCGCGGACTTCGACGCCATGGGACGCGTCCGCTTCGTGATGAAGGACGGAAAGGTGTACGTGGGGCAGTAACGGCGAGTGCGAAAGTGCGAAAGTGCGAAAGTGGGCGGCGCAGAGATCGTGCACGTTGGCTCTCCCCGCGGAAGGGCCCCCACCCGCTCGTCGACTCGCGACCTCCCCCGCTGGCGCGGGGGAGGTGATGCGGGAAGCGCGCTTCGGTGTACGGCGCCGGACCCTCGCTGGGGCAGTCCGCGCAGGCGGACTTCG
>NZ_DASURI010000630.1:0-10311 GCF_036280135.1 Longimicrobium sp. | reverse complement strand
AGCATGAACAGCCCACCCAGCGACCGCGCGTCCACCCGCGGCACCTCGAGGGTCATGTTCATCCGCCCGCGCTGCGTGAGCGCCGCCTCGGTGGCCAGCAGCTCCGTGCGCAGCAGCTCGCCCATGCTGTGCCCGCCCAGGTACGCCAGCTCCGCGTGCTGCGGATAGGCGGACGGGATGGCCACGTCGTCCCCCCCCTCGCGCTCGGCCAGGAAGGTGATGGTCTTGTCGAACGGGCCCTCCACGTACAGCTGCACCTGCGAGTGCTGGTCCGTGGCGCCCAGCGCCTTGACGGGCGTGGGGCCCACGAACACCTCGTCGCCGCCGCGCGTGCGCTGCTTGCCCAGGCTTTCCGCCCACAGCTGCCGGAACCAGTCCGCCATGTCGCGCAGGCGGTCGCTGTACGGCATCATCACGTGCACGTTGGCGTCCAGCTCCGTATCGGCCAGGTACTGCAGCGCGGCAAAGATGCCGGCCGGGTTGCGCCGCAGGTCCGGCGTGTCGCACCGCTCCACCATCTCCCGGGCGCCCGCCAGCAGCTCGCGGATGTCGATGCCCACCATGGCGGCCGGCAGCAGCCCCACGGCCGACAGCACGCTGAAGCGCCCGCCCACGTTGGGCGGTACGGGAAGGCTGGCCACGTCCTCCTCGCGCGACAGGGCGCGCAGCACGCCCTTTTCGGGGTCCGTCGTCAGCAGCAGGTGGCGCGTGTAGCCGTCGCCCAGCTCCGCGCGAAGCCGCTCGCGGATGATGAGGAACTGGCTCATGGTCTCGGCCGTGCCGCCGCTCTTGGAGACGACGTTGAACAGCGTGCGGCGCAGGTCGATGTGGTCCAGGAACGCGCCGAACGTGGCCGGGTCCACGTTGTCGAGGACGTACAGGCGCGGATAGAACTCGCGCGCCTCGTCATCCAGCTCGTTCCACAGGGGATGCTTGAGGGCAGTGCGCATGGCCGTGGTTCCCAGCGCCGAGCCGCCGATGCCCAGCACGACCACGTTGCTGAACGCCTGCCCCGCGCCCTCGGCAAAGTCGCAGATGGCGTCCACGGTCTCGCCGCCGTCGGCCAGGGCGTAGAAGCCCAGCTCGCCGCCCTCGCGGCGGCGGGTGGCGTCCTCGTGCGCGGCGCGAAAGCGGTCGGCGAGCGCGTCGAGCTTCGCGGGGTCGATGCCGCGCCCGCCCAGCCGCGGCGCGAGCATGTTGTTGTAGTCGAGCGTGATCGACATGGGCGAGTGCGAAAGTGCGAAGTGCGAAGTGCGAAAGTGCGAAAGTGCGAAAGTGAAAGACCCGGCAGTCCGCACCGGGGGCCCTCACCCGCTCGCTTGGGCTCGCACCCTCTCCCGCAAGCTGCGCGGGAGAGGGTGTATCCTTCCATCCGGCTCCCTGCCGGTGGGCAACCAACCCGCAGTTGCAGGCTGTTCCCTGTAACCCGCAGTTCCAGCCGTTGCAGGCTATTCCCTATTCCCTGTTCCCTATTCCCTGCCGTTCGCCGTCACACGTCCACCTCCAGCCCGTCGTACGCCGCCATCACGCCGGCGGGCAGGCGCGCGTCCAGCTCGGCGTGCGTCACGCGGTGGCTCAGGTGCGTGAGGTACGTGCGCTCGGCGCCCACGGCGCGGGCGGCCTCCACGGCCTCTTCCACGCTGAAGTGCGTGGGGTGCGGATTGCCGAACCACAGCGCGTTCAGCACCAGCACGCGCACGCCCCGCAGCGCGTCCACCGTGCGGTCCGGCAGCGACTTGCCGTCCGTCACATATCCCAGGTCGCCCACGCGAAAGCCGTACACGTCCAGCCGGCCGTGCGGCACGGGAAGCGGCGTGACGGTCATCCCCGCCACCTCCACGGGCTCGTACGCGTGCAGCGTGGTGAGCGTGGCCTCGGGCTTGGACGTGCCCGCCAGGGGCCGGATGCGCGGGTCGAACACGTAGCCGAACCGGTCGCGCAGCGTGGCCTCGCAGTCCGCCGCCGCGTACACCTTGAGCGGCGCCCTGGACCGCTCGCTGAAGACGCGGACGTCGTCCAGGCCGTGCACGTGGTCCGCGTGGCAGTGCGTGAACCAGATGGCGTCCACCATCTCGATCCCCGCGTCCACCAGCTGCAGCCGCATCTCCGGCGGCGTGTCCACCAGCAGCCGCCGGCCGCCCTCCGTGATGAGCGCGCCGTGCCGCGTGCGCCGGTCCCGCGGATCCGGCGACGTGCACGTGGCGCACCGGCAGCCGATCACCGGCACGCCAAAGCTGGTGCCGGTGCCCAGGAAGCGCAGCCTCACGACCGGACCGCAGTGCGAACGTGCGAAGGTGCGAGAGTGCGAGAGTCAACGGCACCCGTTACCCCGCACGGACGGTGGCGTGGGCGCGAAGACCACTTTCGCACTTTCGCACTCTCGCACTTTCGCACTTCCATCATCAGATGACGGACACCTGCAGCAGGTTCGTCGTCCCGGGCTGGTGCAGGGGCAGGCCCGCCGTCACCACGATGCGGTCACCCGGCTGCGCCAGGCCACGCTTGAGCGCCTCGTCGCGCCCGCACGCCAGCATCTCCTGGAAGTTGGCGTACTCCGAGCAGACCACGGGGATCACGCCCCACACCAGCGCCAGCTGCTGGTACGTCTGCTGGTTGTCGGTGATGGCCAGGATGGGCACCGGCGGACGAAAGCTCGACACCACGCGGGCCGTGCTGCCGCTCGTGGTGAAGGTGAGGATGAGCGGCGCCTTGAGCCGGCGCACCGCCTCGACCGTGGCGCCGGCGATGGCCCGTTCCGTGGGCGTCTTGCCGTCCTCGCCCGGGTCGATGGGCATGTCGTAGTGCGGGCCGCTCTCCAGGATGTGCGAGTCCTCGATCTCCTGGGCAATGCGGGCCATGGCCTGCACGGCCTGCACGGGGAACTTGCCCGTGGCCGTCTCGGCCGAGAGCATCACCGCGTCCGTGCCGTCGATGATGGCGTTGGCCACGTCCGAGGCCTCCGCGCGCGTGGGGCGCGGGTTCTCGATCATGGACTCCAGCATCTGCGTGGCCGTGATCACCGGGCGGCTGCCCAGGTTGGCCATCTGGATCATCCGCTTTTGCGCCAGCGGCACCCGCTCGAACGGCAGCTCCACGCCCAGGTCGCCGCGGGCCACCATGGCGGCGGAGCTCACCTTGAGGATCTCCTGCAGGTTCTCCAGCGCCATTCCCTTCTCCACCTTCACCACCACCAGCGGGCCGCCTTCGGGAATGCGGCTCACCAGGTCCTTCACGTCCTCCGGCGAGCGGACGAACGAGAGGGCCAGGTAGTCCACCCTTTGCTCCAGGGCGAACTCCAGGTCCCGCAGGTCCTTTTCCGTGAGCGACGGGATGCTGACGGGCGTGCCGGGAAGGTTGATGCCCTTGTTGCTGCTGAGGTCGCCGCCGTGGATGACGCGCATGGCCACGCGCGGGGCCGTGACCTCTTCCACGATGAGCTCCATGAGCCCGTCGGCCAGCAGCACCACGTCGCCCACCTCCACGTCCTGCGCCAGCTCGCGAAAGGTGGTGGGCAGCTCGCCCTCCTGGTGCTCGCCCTCGGGGGCAAAGACCACGCGGTCGCCGGGCTTGAGCTCCACGGGCTCCGGCAGCACGCCCACGCGGATCTTGGGCCCCTGCAGGTCGCCCAGCACGGCGATGGGGCGCCCGGCCCGCGTGGAGGCCTCACGCACGTTGCGGATGGTCTCCGCGTGGCGCTCCAGGTCCCCGTGGGAGAAGTTGATGCGGGCCACGTCCATGCCGGCCTGGATGAGCGAGTCGATTCGCTCCGGCGACCAGGAGGCGGGGCCCAGCGTGCAGACGATCTTGGTGCGTCTCTGCATGGATGAACGGACGTCCGTTTTCGGCTTCGCGCCGGGGGCGGGCGGCAAGGACCGGACCGCCGCCGCTCCGGGGGAGCGGGTAACTTGCCACCTCCGCGCCGCCACGCAAGGGTGCGGCCCGCGCTTGTGACAGGAATTCGTCAGGATCTCTGACAAAAAGAGCGCGTGCGTCGCCCCCCGTCAACCGCGAATGCCGCGCCGCGCGTCCGTCATCCCTCGATCGCCGGGAAAAGAACGCCTCACACGGGGCCTTCGGCCGACGGAGTCAACGGGAACAGCTCGTTGTGGATCTGCCTCGGCACCGGCCGTCCCCCAGCCGGAGCGAAACGACGCCGATCCCGGATCTGATCCGGTAAGGCCGTCCCCGGCCGGAGCGAATGAATTCGCCGCTGGAAGGGCACGAAGTCCGTCTTCAAGGACTGCCTCAGCGAAAGTCGTCCCGTGTGCACCGGCGGCGCCGTCACGTCGTTGAAGCCTCACGCAGTTTGTGAGGCTTTCCGCAGTCGTTGCGGCGGCTTCAGCCGCTCCGGCGCGGGGGAGCCCGTACCGCCCGGCTCCCGTGGCACCGCCGTTACCGTGCCGGACGGACCTGGAACTGGACGATGTTGGAGCGGTGACCCGCCTCGTAGCGCTTTTCGTCCGCGTCCTTGCCGCCGGGGACGTGGTGCTCCCAGAGGACGGCGTAGGCGGTGTGCTCGCCGCTCGTGGACGACGTGGCCAGCCACGCGGCCGTAAAGCGGAGGGAATCGCCCGCGGGCACCTCCAGCACGCTGGGGGCGCGGATGCAGGTGGTTCCGCTGCCCGGCGGATAAAGGACGGACTTGTCCGGACCCTGCACGTAGAACTCTACCTGGCACTGCGAGTCGAACTCCAGCCGCACGGTCTGCTTGCCGGGGTTTCGCAGGTATGCCGTCATGCGCAGCGAGTCGCCCGGGGACAGGGTGTCGGTCGGGACGACGGTGAGCCGCACGGGCAGCTCCGCCGTGTGGCTGCCGGCCGTGGGACAGCCGGCCAGGACCAGCGCCATCAGCGCCGGCGCGAAGAAGCGGATCGGACGGTTCATTCCGGGACGGTGCGCAGCGCGAAGCGGGGAATGGCGGCCCGGAACACGGAGCCGTCGGGCCGGTGCATCTCGTAGTATCCTTCCATGTGCCCCTCCGGGCCTTTCAGCACGCAGAAGCTCTCGTACTCGTGCACGCCGCCGGGCGGGATGAGCGGCACCTGCCCCACCACGCCCTCGCCCTCCACCTCCTGGTCGCCCGCCACGGGGTCGTGGATGTACCAGTGGCGCCACCGCAGCTGCGCGGGCTGATCGCCCACGTTCTCGATGCGGATGCGGTACACGAACACGTGGCGCGGCTCGCCCGGGTCCGAGTGCGACTCCAGGTAGAGCGGCGTCACCGTGACGCGGATGCCCTCGGTGATGCGGTAGAACAAGGTGCCGGGCCGGTGCGGGTGGGCCTTCATGCCGCCCACGATAGGACGCGGGCCGCGGCGGGTCAACGCCCCTTTGTGGTATCCGCCGGGATTTCGCTACATTGGTGGCGACTCCCCGCCGCACCCGTTTCCCGACCGAACCCCGCGAGGACTTCCATGGAGCACCTGAAGGCGCTCATCCGCGACGTGCCGGACTTTCCCATGCAGGGCATCCTGTTTCGCGACGTGACCCCGCTGCTGCGCGATCCCCGGGGCCTCAGGCAGGTGGTGGACGCGCTGGCGGAGCGCTACCGCGGGCAGGGCATCGACGTGGTGGCGGGGATCGAGTCGCGCGGCTTTCTGTTCGGCGCGCCGCTGGCCGTGGCGCTTGGCACGGGGTTCGTGCCCATCCGCAAGCTGGGCAAGCTGCCGGCGGAAAAGATCACCCGCGAGTACGCGCTGGAGTACGGCACCAACTCGCTGGAGGTGCACCGCGACGCCGTGAAGCCCGGCGAGCGCGTGCTGCTGGTGGACGACCTGCTGGCCACGGGCGGCACGGCCCGCGCCGCCGCCAGCCTCGTGGAGGAGCTGGGCGGCGAGGTGGTGGAGACGGCGTTCGTGATCGAGCTGGCGTTTTTGAACGGCCGCGCGGTGATGGATGGCCGGCCCGTGCATTCGCTGCTGACGTACTGAGCTGCGGGGGCGGGCCGGCGCCGGCCCGCCTCCGCAGCTCAGCGGCGGAAGAAGATCTGGTCCACCCAGTATCCCAGCCCGTTCACGTCGTTGAATCCAAGGGACCACTGCACGCGGCTGAGCCCGTCCACGGGATCGCCGGTGAGCGAACGCCGCACGCCGATCCGCAGCCGGTCCGCCAGGATGGTCGCGGTCGCCTCGGCGGCGACGGTTCCCCCCGCCCGCCCCTCCCACAGGTCCCGCCCCGGCTGAAAGTACAGCACGCCGGCTTCCACCCGGGTGCCGAGCAGCGACCACAGGGCGCTGCGGTTGCGCGCGACCACCTTGGCGCCCGCCATGTAGTACCAGTGGGGGATCTCGCCGTGGCCCGCGGGATTGTTCCACCGCACGCCGAACGGAAACGCCAGGCCCACGCCCGGGCGCGCGCGCGAGTACCACACGGGCGCCCATCCCACGTCGGCCCCGTCCCACTGCGCGTCTACCGTGGCGTACGCCGGCGCCAACCTCCAGCTCGTGCTCACCTCGGCGGGCATGCCGCCCCAGTGCCAGCCGACGTGCGGCCGCAGGCTGGAGGACTGGTACGCGAACGCGAGCCCTTCCGTCATCGGCTGCATGGCCGGTCCGCCCGGGATGGCGCTGTCCGGGTGCACGGACGCGTTGTGCACGGCGAGCCAGGCGTCCACGTCGCGCTCCACCTGCACCAGCCGCCGCATCAGCCGATCGAAGTAGACCTGGAAGTACTCGTCCTCGGGACGCCGCATCAGGTCGCAGAGCGCGTAGCGGGTGAGCACGGCCGTCATCTCCGCGTCGCCCACGGGCCCGTTGCTGCCGCAGGCGCTGGGGTCCGCCTTGAGCAGCCCCGAACGGACCCGGGCCAGGAACCGGTTCGTTCCGTCCAGGCACGCCACCGACCACGACAGGCTCCGGCCGCACGCGGCGGACTCGGCCCGGCCCCGCGCCGTGGTGTCCCGCAGCTGCGCGTGCAGCAGCGCGTCGAAGATGCTCTCGTACACGCGCGAAACCGCCCCGTCCGGCCCGGCGGCCGCCACGCGGGCCGTAGCCTGGCGCACGCGCAGGCGCTCCCCGGGCGTGGGGGCGAACTCGTCGCGCGCCAGGCGCTCCACCAGACGCGACGCGGCGGGCGAGAGCGGCAGGGCGTCGCGCAGGACCAGCGCGTTCTCGTACGTGCACAGCGAAGACTCACGCTGCGGCTCGCGCTCGCGGCCGGGCGACTCGCACAGCACGAAGTGGATGGCGTCGTACGTCCCCACGTAGAAGTCGTATTCCCGGTAGGCCCGGTTCAGGAACGCGGCGAACGCGCTCATCCGCTCGCCCACCACGGGGTGGCGCCGCGTCGTAAGCAGCTGCCAGCTGAGCGTGTCGGCGGGCAGGCTTCGGCTCAAGGCGAACAGCTCGTACTCCCGCGCGCTGTTGAACGCGCCGCCCAGCAGGCGCAGCACGGGCCGAAGACCGCCGGGCGCGGGATCGCGGGGCGTCCGCAGCACGCACTGCGGGGGCTTTCCGCCCAGCTCACCGGAGGGGCATCCCGGCGCCACCTGCCCGGGACGGGGATTGTCCGGGTCCACGTACAGCAGCTGGTATCCCGGCGAGGGGGCCGTCACCGTGTCCACCTGCGGCTCGAGCCCCACGGCGCGGTGCAGCACGAGCGCCAGGTCCACGGGGTTGTTGTCGAACAGGCCCCCGTCCACGAACATCTCCGGGGCGGGGGGCGCGGCGTCCCCTCGCTCCAGGTTCAGCATCACGGGCGCAAACGCCACGGGAAAGGCCGCCGAGGCCTTGACCACGGGGATGATGCCGTCCAGGGGCACCTCGCGCCCGTCCGGGCCGTGGAGAGGATGCCGAACGGGTCCCAGCCTGCGGTCATCCACCCGCGGACGCGTGAACACCATCCGGCGCGCCTGTCCCTCCGCGCGCCCCTCCACGCCCGCGACGAGCGGAACCACGTATCGCTGCGACCGGAAGGGGATGCCGCCCAGGCGCTGCGTCTCGGGCATCACGCGGGTGAGGGTGAGGCCCAGGGGGCGCTTGCACCCCCTGGCCAGCGCGCCGGACCGGGTGCGGGCGGCGATGGTGTCGGTCAGCGAATCGATGAAGCCGCGGTCCAGCAACGCCAGCTCCGCCCCCGGCCTGGGATTGACCGGCAGCAGCCGCTCCACGTCCACGTCGGTCCACACCGTCCAGAAAAGAGACTGCTCCGGCGGCTGGGCCCGTTGCTGCGTGGTGCAGGTCTCGATGGCCCACAGCAGCGCGTTAATGTTGCCCGCGCTCGCCCCGGCGGCCGTACCGAACCGGAACTGAGGCAGCCGCCACTCCCGCGCGAACCGCGGATCGCGTCCGGCCCCCCGGTAGAACTCCAGAAGCGCCCAGTCCACTCCCGCTTGGTACGCCCCCAGGCTGATGCCCCCGCTGAAGGTGGTGATCAGCACCGGGTTCTTGACCACGCCGGGCTCCGCGGCGGGTGCGTTGGGCTTTACCGTGAGCGACGGGACCTTCTCCGGCTGGGCGGCGAGCGCGCACGGCGCCAGTGCCGTCGCCAACGCGACGACGGCGCGGACGACGCGCAGCCTTGGACGGGTATGCATGAATGTGCGGTGGATTGAAGGGAGGGGCGGAAGCAACCATCATCCAAGATGATCGGGGAATGGGAGCCCGACCAGCTTTTCATGCTCTCCCCTCGCCAAAATGGAAATCGCCGGCTGCTCCGGCTCCCCTGATCCCCGCCGATCCTCCCTCCCCATCCGGCCGAGACAGGCGTTTGGCACGATCCTTCCGTTTCCCATCCGCCGGAACGTGACGCGTAAACCCTTGCAGAAACGTCACCTATGTGGATGGATCGTGTGCGAAGGGCCGTACTGCCGGCCTTCCTGGCGGGACTGATGGTGGGCGGGGGCGGCGCCGTGGCGCAGCGCTCCCAGGCCGACGGCGCCGTGCGGAACCTGGCGGCGACGCCGACGCGGGGAGAGTTCTCCATCGTGGTGGACCTCTCCGACCGCATGCTCTACGTGATGGACGGCGAGGAAGTCACCAAGGAGTACCAGGTGGCCATCGGCCAGCCGCGCCACCCCACGCCGCGCGGCAGCTTCAACGTGCGGCGGCTGATCTGGAACCCGCGGTGGGTTCCGCCCGATGCGGCGTGGGCGCGCAACCGCCAGCCGCGTGAGCCCGGCGACCCGCGCAACCCCATGGGCCGCGTAAAGATCTTCTTCCAGGCGCCGGACTACTACATCCACGGCACCCGCGAGACGGATTCGCTGGGCGAGGCCGAGTCGCACGGCTGCATCCGCATGCGCAACGACGACGTCATCGAGCTGGCGCGCATGGTGATGGAGAACGGCGGCGCGGCGCGCAGCCCCGGCTGGTTCCAGCGCGTCATCAACCGGGTGCGCCACACCCAGGACGTGCGCCTGTCCAACGCCGTGCAGATGCGCGTCCGCGCGTAACGCACTGCCGGCCGACGTAACCCGACGGGCTCCGCGAGGCGCGGGGCCCGTCCGTCATCCGCGTGAATCCATGCACCTGGTGCAGCTGCTGCTTCCCCTTCGCGACAACGACGGCGCCCCGTTTCCACGGGAGATGCTGGACGGCGTGCGCCATCACCTCACGGAGCGGTTCGGCGGGGTGACGGCGTACCTGCGCGCGCCCGCCGCCGGCGCGTGGAAGGACGACGAGGGCGACGTGGCCCGCGACGACGTCGTCATCATGGAGGTCATGGCGGACGACCTGGACCGTGAATGGTGGACGGACTATCGGCGCGAGCTGGAGGCGCGCTTCCGCCAGGACGAGATCGTCATCCGCGCCACGCCCATCGAGCGACTCTAGGCCGGGGGCCGGAACGCGAAGACGCGGCGGGGGAATCGTCCCTCCGCCGCGTCTTCGTCCGTCCGGTAGCCCGGCGTTATCGCCCCGAGGCGATGGCGAGGCGGAAGCCGTCGGGGTCGCGGACGCGAAAGGCGCGGCCGCCCCACGGCGCGTCGGCCGGCTCGGAGTCGAGCGTGCCGCCGTGGGCCTTGATGCGGCCGGCGACCTCGTCCACGGATCCGTCGGTGGTGATCATGAGCGAAAAGCCCTCGCCCTTGGCGCGGTCGGCGCCCCTGGAGCCGTCGTCCTGGTTGAGGAGGATGCGGACGTCGCCGGCGCGCAGGGACACGCTCAGCACCCGGCCGCCGCGCTCGTGCTGCTGGTCGATGACAAAGCCGACGGCGTCGCGGTACCACGCCACGCTGGTGTCCAGATCGGCGACGGTCAGCGACGCCATGAGGGCCTTGCCCTGGAAGCTGGACTGCACCTGCCCGGTGGATTGATCGCTCATGAGATCCGTGTGCGGGGCGAAAGATGATGCGGAGGCCCCACAATAAGCGCA
>NZ_DASURI010000629.1:0-10853 GCF_036280135.1 Longimicrobium sp. | reverse complement strand
GTTCTCCCTTCCCCCACGCCGTTTGTGGGGGAAGGGTCGGGGATGGGGGGCGCCCCCCCGTGCGTGATCCACGTCAGACGGGACGAATCCGATCCGCACCCAGTACAAAAAGCGGGGAGCCACGGTGCGAACACCGTGGCTCCCCGCGAAGATGAACGGAACGGCTGGCTCAGGCGCCCAGGGCGTCCTTCAGCCGCTTGCCGATGCGGAAGGCGGCGCTGGTGGACGCGGCGATGTTGATCTCCTTGCCGGTCCGCGGGTTGCGGCCCTTGCGCGCCTCGCGCTTCTTGGTCTCGAAGCTGCCGAACCCCGTGATCTGCACCTTGTCCCCGTTGCGAAGCGCCGTGGCGATGATGCCGTTCTCGACGCCGAAAAGGGCGTCGACCGCGCGCGTAGCCTCGGCACGGCTCATGTCAGTGGCGCTCGACAACGCGGAAACCAGTTCAGCCTTGTTCACGAAGGAAGCTCCTGTCGTAGAGGGGGTGTGGATGTGCAAAACCCAAACGGCGGCGCCGTTCGCACCGTAGAGTAGGTGTACCCTCCGCACTCGTCAAGAGAGTTGCCGTGCACGATTTTCCAGCAGCCACGCCGATTCCCGCCCACGAGACCGCCCTCCGCGAGCTGCAGGCGGCCCGCGAGATCGCCCACGCGTTCCTCACGGCCCGCTCGCCCGACGAGGTGTATCGGCTTGCCCTGGAACGAGTTGCGCCCGTCGTGGGCGCCGCGTTCGGCTGCGTGTACCTGCGCGAGTCCGACGACGTCCTGCGCCTGGTGGCAGCCTGGAACTGGCCCAAGGAATACCGCGCTTTTCTTGGAGACATGCGGGTTCGCGTGGGCCTGGGCCCCACCGGCCGGGCCGTCCAGGGCAACCAGTTCGTGGAAGTGTACGACGTCTTTCGCGACCCGTCCCTGGCCGACTGGTGGGACGCGGCGCAGGAGCTGGGCTTTGCATCATCCGTTTCCCTCCCCATCGTCCTGGGGCAGCGGCCGGAGGGCGCGCTCACCTTCTACTTCGCCCGCACGGACCGCCTGGACGAGGCCGACCGCTCGCTCCTGCGCCTGGTGGCCGACCAGCTGAGCGCCACGGCCGAGAAGGCGCACCTCATCGAGGACCTGCAGCGCGCCAACGTGCAGCTGCGCGAGCAGAACGTGGAGCTGGAGGCCCGCTTTCGCGAGGCGGAAGAGGCGCGGCGGCTCAAGAACGAGTTCCTGGCCAACGTGAGCCACGAGCTGCGCACGCCGCTCACGGCCATCATGGGCTTCACCTACCTGCTGCGCGAAGGGCACGAGGGGCCCCTCACGTCCGACCAGGCGGCCAGCGTGGAAAAGGTGGAGGCCAGCGCCACCACCCTCATGGGGCTCATCGACGACCTGCTCTCGCTGGCCAACCTGCAGCTGGGACGGCTGGAGGTGCGGCCGGAGACGTGCGACGCCGTGGCCCTGGCCCGCGCGGCCATGTCGGGGCTGCAGGCCGCGCCGGGCGTGGACGTGCGGACGATGGCCCCCGACGCCGCCGTCCCCGTGCGGACGGACGCCAGCCAGGTGGTACGCATCCTTCGCCAGCTGGTGGGCAACGCCGTCAAGTTCACGCCGCGGGGAAGCGTGACGGTGCGCGTCCGCGTGAGCGCCGGCTCCCCGTGGACGCCCGAGGCCCGCGCCGGCGGCGACGTGCGCAACTCCGTCGTGTGGGAGGTGGAAGACACGGGGATCGGCATCTCGGAGGGCGACCTGGAGGCCGTGTTCGACCCGTTTCGGCAGGTGGACGGCAGCGCCACGCGGCGGTACGGCGGCACGGGGATGGGCTTGGCGCTCTCGCGGCAGCTGGCGCGGCGCCTGGGTGGCGACGTGACGGTGCGCTCGCGCCCCGGCCAGGGCTCCACCTTCACCCTGTCCCTCCCCGCCGGCTTCGCGCCCGTGCTGGTGCCGTAGGCGGAGGGCTCGGGGTGCGTGCCGCGTGGCAAGGTGTCTCTCGCCCGCGGAGGGCCCCCTCCCCCCGACCCCCTGCCCCCGCTTCGCGGGGGAGGGGGAGAACTGCGTCGTGGGATGAGAGCGGCCACAGTGCACCCGCCGTCCCTCGCTGGGGCAGTCCGCGGAGGCGGACTTCGCGAAGTTCCAGCGGCGAATTCATTCGCTCCGGCCTGGGCTCCGCCCCGTTGAGCGACAGCCTCGCCAGGAGGGCGGCGGGCGATAGATTGATAAGACGACTCCTGCCCGTTGCCGAGCGGGGCTCATTTGCGCACCGTCACGCATCCGCCGCGGCTTCACGCGGCGGATGCCGATTTACGGACCTGAACACAGAGCCATGAGCGGCTTCGCATCCGTCGTCTTCGACTGCGACTCCACCCTTGTGGCGGTGGAAGGAATCGACGAGCTTTCCGGACCGTTTCGCGACGAGATTCAAAAACTGACGGATCTTGCCATGGACGGCGCCGTGCCGCTCGAGGAGGTCTACGGCCGCCGCATGGACATCATCCGCCCCACGCGCGCGCAGTTGGACGCCGTCGCGCGGGAGTACGTGCGCACGCTGGTGCCGCACGCCCGCGAGACCGTGGCCGCGCTGCGCTGGCTGGGCAAGACGGTCCGCATCCTCTCCGGCGGCCTGCTCCCGGCCGTCGTCGCCGTCGCGGAGGCGCTGGGGCTCACGGCGGACGACGTGGCGGCCGTCGGCATCTCGTTCGACGCGGACGACGAGTACGCGGGGTTCGAGACGGACTCGCTGCTGGCGCGCGGCGGCGGCAAGGCGTTGGCGGTGCGGGCGTGGAACCTGCCGCGCCCCTCGCTGCTCGTGGGCGACGGAGCCACGGACCTGGAGGCGCGTCCGGCGGTGGATGCCTTCGCGGCGTTCGCGGGCGTCATCGAGCGCGCGGTGGTGGTGGCCGGCGCGGACTACGTGGTGCGCGAGCGCAGCCTGGCCCCCATCCTGGCGCTCGCCTGCTCCGCCGAGGACCGCGCGCGCCTGGCGGATTCGCCGTGGGCCGGCCTCCTGGCGGAAGCCGGCGAAACGCGCTGACCTTCTCCCCTCTCCGCGATGAACGAGCGAGGAGAGGCCGAGGGAGGGGCGGGTCGCTGCCGACGAGCGGTCTCCTTCCCGAGATGAAGTTCTCCCTTCCCCCATTCTGTTCATGGGGGAAGGGTCGGGGATGGGGGGCGCTCCGCGATCCGCGAGAACTCCGCTGCTGCTCTCGACATCGGCCATCCCGAGTCGATGCCGCCGCCGAACGACGATGCACGACATCCATCAACCGAGATCCATCGTGACCGATACGCTCCCCCGCCCCGCGCCCACGGACTTTGGCCGGTTCTTTCTGCCGGGGCCCACGGAGGTGCACCCGGACGTGCTGCACGCCATGACGGCGCCCGTCATCGGCCACCGCGGGCCCGAGCTGTCGGGGCTGCTGGCGGCCGTGGATCCCGTGCTGCGCGACCTGTTTCGCACCACGCGGCCCGTGTACGTGGCCAGCTCGTCCGCCACGGGGCTCATGGAAGGCGCCATCCGCAACGGCGTGCGGCGCCGCGCGCTGTCGCTCGTCAACGGCGCGTTCAGCGAGCGGTTCGCGGCGCTGGTGACGGACTGCGGCCGCGAGGGCGAGCGCTACGACGTGCCCGCGGGCCACGCGCACACGCCCGACGAGGTGTTCAACCGCCTGCGCGCGGGCGGCTTCGACGCCGTCACGATCGTCCACTCCGAGACGTCCACGGGCGTCCTGGATCCCCTCACGGAGATCGCCGAGGCCGTGCGCCGCGCCGAGACGGAGACGGGCGAGGAGATCCTGCTGCTCGTGGACGGCGTCACGAGCGTGGGCGGCATGCTCGTGGAGGCGCGGACGTGGGGGCTGGACTTCCTCCTGACGGGCTCGCAGAAGGCCATGGCCCTGCCGCCGGGGCTGGCGTTCGGCACGGCGTCGGAGCGGATGATGGAGCGGGCCAGGACCATCAGCGGCCGGGGCCAGTACTTCGACCTCATCGAGTTTGACGTGTACTGGCGCAAGCACCAGACGCCCAACACGCCCGCCGTCTCCCTGCTGTACGCCCTGGCCGCGCAGGCAGAGCGCATCGCGGCCGAAGGCGTGGAGGCGCGCGCGGCCCGGCACTGGGCCATGGCCGAGCGCACGTGGCGCTGGGTGGAGGAACAAGGTTCGCGCTGGGGGCTGTCCCTCTTCGCCCCGCCGGGCCGCCGCTCGCCGACGGTGACGACCATCGCCGTCAACGGCGCCCTGCCCGCGACGGAGATCTGCAAGGGGATGACGAAGCGCGGCTGGACGCTGGGCACGGGCTACGGATCGCTCAAGGACACCACATTCCGAATCGGGCACATGGGAGAGCACACCGTGGACGAGCTGGAGGCGCTGCTGGCGACGCTGGAGGAGGTGCTGGGATGACGGATGGCCGTTTTCGCGTCCTGGTGACGGACGAGGTGGACCCCGAGGGCGTCGCCATCCTGCGCGCGCACCCCGACATCATCGTCGTGGAGAAGCCCACCCGCCCGGCGCCGGAGGTGCTGGAGGAGATCGGCGAGTACGACGCGTTCGTGGGCCGCAGCGCCACGCGCGTGAGCAAGGAGTTCCTGCAGGCCGGCGAGCGCCTCAAGGTCATCGGCCGGGCGGGCGTGGGCGTGGACAACGTCGACATCCCCACGGCCACGCAGCTGGGCGTGGCCGTCATCAACGCGCCGGGCGGCAACACCGTGTCCGTGGCGGAACTGGCGTTCGGCGTGCTCATCGGCCTCGCGCGCAACCTGCCGGCGGCGTGGGACAGCATGCACTCCGGCCGCTGGGACCGTTCGAAGCTGGGCGGCACGGAGCTGCGGGGAAAGACGATGAGCATCATCGGCGTGGGGCGTATCGGCGGCGAGATGGCGCGGCGGGCGCGGGCGTTCGGGATGCACGTCATCGGCTACGATCCGTACATCGGCCCCGGGCGGTTCGAGGAGCTGGGGATCGAGCGCGCGGACCGGCTGAACGATGCCCTGGACCGCGCGGACGTGCTGACGGTGCACGTGCCGCTCACCCCCGAGACGACGGGGATGATCGGCGCGCCGGAGCTGTCGCGGCTTCCCCGCCAGGCCTTCGTGCTGAACCTGGCCCGCGGCGGCGTGGTCGTGGAGGACGCGCTGGTGGACGCGCTGCGGAGCGGGCGCATCGGCGGCGCGGCGCTGGACGTATTCGACGTGGAGCCGCTGCCGGCGGACCATCCGCTGCGCACCGTGCCCAACCTCGTGCTGACGCCGCACCTGGGCGCGTCCACGCGCGACGCGCAGCGCAACGTGGCCGTGGAGGCGTGCGAGGCCGTGCGCGACGCGCTGGTGACGGGCGACCTGTCGGCCGCCATCAACGCGGCGGGCGTGGGCGGCGCGGGGATGCGCGAGCTGCGTCCCCTGCTGCTGCTGGCGGACCGGCTGGGCCGGCTGGGGCGCGCGCTGGTGCCGGGCGCGCTCACGTCGCTGGAGGTGCGCTACACGGGCCCGCGCGGCGAGGCGCCCCGGCCGCTGCTGCTGTCCGCGCTGCAGGGGGCCCTGCGCGACGTGGTGGAGCGCCGCGCCATCAACCTGGTGAACGCGCAGCACGTGGCGGCGGAGCGTGGCATCGAGACGGCGTCCACGCGCGTGGAGGGCCGCGGCGAGCTGGGCGAGGAGATCGAGCTGCGGCTGGAGGGCGGCGAGCGCAGCATTCGCGTGGGCGGCGCGCTGCTGGGCGAGACGCACGGCCGCATCGTGCGCATCGGCGCGTTTCGCGTGGACGTGGCGCCGCGCGGCGTGCTGCTGGTGCTGCGCAACCGCGACGTGCCGGGCGTCATCGGCCGGGTGGGCACGCTGCTGGGTGAGGCGTCCGTCAACATCGCCGAGTACCACCAGGCGCGCCTGCAGGTGGGTGGCGAGGCGCTGGCCGCCGTCTCCGTCGACAGCCGCATCCCCGCCGAGGTCATCGAGCGGCTGGCCGCGCTGCCGGAGATCCTGGACGTGCGGCAGGTGGACATGGAGTAGGGACTGAAGTGCGAAAGTGCGAAAGTGCGAAAGTGAACTGCGGGTTACGGGGGACAGGTTACAGGGGACAGCCTGCAACCGCGATTCGTGATGGATGAAACGGAGCCCCGTCCCGGATTTCCGGGACGGGGCTCCGCGCGTCGCGGGATGAACCGCGCGAATCCGCGTGAACACTGCGCATCGGAATTGATTTCCTGAGGGAGCGCCCTCGCAGAACTCGCCGCTCACAATGCTACGGGCGCGACCGAAGGATCTCCTTCGCGGGGCAGGGACTTCGCCGCTGGACTGGGTCCCTGCCAAGTCGGGAAGATCCTTCGGGGCGCACGCATCCGGCGCGGTCGGGTTCCATGAGGGCCCCTCAGGAAACAACTGCTTTTCCGGATCCGGTATAAGCGAGCGGAGGGGGCGTCCGCGCGATGCCTGCCATGCCGCGCAGATCCGACTTCGCTGCCTCCGCCTCCGCGCCTGCCGCGCTCAGTTCTGCGAGGGGGCGCGGCGCTCGGAGGAGATGGGGCGGCTGCGGTCGCCGGAGCGCGGGGCCTGGCGCAGCGCCTGGGAGCCGCACGCCAGGATGTCGAACGTCTCGCCGTACGCCCACTCCGTCACGCCCACGTTCTCCACGTAGAACAGGTACTGCCCCGTGGGCAGCGTGGAGGGGATGGTGAAGTTCTCGGAGCCGTCGTCCGGCGTGTTGTTGAGCGTGGCCACCACCGCCCACAGATTCACGTCCACCAGCGAGAGGTTCACGTTGCCCACGCCCGACGTGCTCGTCCACGTTACCGGCACCGTGGAGCCCGCCACCAGCTGGTAGCCCGTGCCCGGCGACGTCACCGTGAACGAGAACGCGCCGTCCTCGCTCGCCAGCGCACGTTGCGACACGGCGAGCACCATCCCCAGCGCAACGCCCAGCGCCGCCAGCCGCCATCCCGAACTCCGATTGATCTTCATCGTCGCCATTCCTGGAAGGAGATTGATGGGAGATCCCGCGAGGACCGCATCATCTAAGTAACGTTTCCCGACACAACAATCAAGAATATTCCACCCTGCTGATGGAAGCGTCCACACTCAGCTCCTCGCGCGGAGTGCAGCCCGTGTGCGAAGTTCCTTTCGCACTCCCGCACTTTCGCACTTTCGCACTCCTTTCCCCCGGCGCGCCTCTTGCCGACTGGCGCGCGCGGAAACGATGAGGGCGGATTTCACGGACGGAACAGGGACGCATGGGCATCCGGCACTGGTTGAGAAAAAAGCGGGCGGAGCAGGCGGACGACGGGGAGGAAGAGGACCGCGCGCCATCCGGCTCCATCATCAGCGCGATCTTTGGGCGCGAGGCACCCACGCTGCACGCCCTGGGCGAGTTCGATCAGACCACCTATCCCGGCGAGCTGCAGGACCTGCTGCGCCGGCGCGAGGACGTGGCCGAGGAGCTGCGCGAGATGGACCTCACCACGCGGCAGGCCCGCGTGGACGCCATCCCGCGCCTGCAGCAGATGCTGCGCACGTACCCGCACCCGCTGGCGTACGAGACGCTGATCCACGCGTACGTCGACGCCGGCCGCTGGGACGAGGCCCGCGGCGCCGCATTCGCCGCCCGCGAGCGACGCACGCAGGTGCTGCGCTCGCCCTACTCCGAGATCCGCGCCGAGGTGGACCGCCTCAAGGAATGGACGCCGGAAGAGGTGGAGCTCGTCCGCAAGGAGCGCGAGGGCGTCGTTCCGCCCACCCAGCCGTCGCGCCCCGCCGCCGAGCCGCCCGCGAGCACGCCGGCGCCCGCGCCCGTCGCCGTCAGCGCGCAGGCGGCCGCCGTGCAGCCCGCCTCGCTCGCCTCGGCGGATGCGGACCCGGCCGAACCCGTCGCGCCTGCGGATGCGGAGCCCGCCGCGTCGACTGCGGTGGATGCGGAGCCGGCGGCGTTCGTGTCCGAGCCGGATTCCATCGCGGTCGCCTCGGCGGATGCGGATTCGTCGGCCGAGTCCGTCGCGGTGTTGGATGCCGAGTCCACCGAGACGGCGGATTCGGCCGATGCGGTCGCGGTGGCGCAGGCGGACGGCGCGCCGGATGAGGCGGAGCTGGGCGACGAGTCCGACGAGCCGGCGGGCGATGCGAGCGTGGCCGGCAGCGGCGCATCGCGTCCCGGTGGCAGGGGCCCCAAGTCCCAGCGCAAGAACGGCAAACGGCGCAAGTAATCCGTCCGCTTGTCTCGACGACGACACGAGCCCCCGTCCGGAGCGATCCAGGCGGGGGCTCGTGCGATCGGTCCCTCCCGCGGCTCCGCCGTGCTGATGCCGGTCCGAGGCGTGCGGCATCCGCCGACAGGCGCTCATAGCGGATTCGAGACGGGTGTATCGCTGTGTCTCACCCGTGCTGTCATTCTGAGCGAGGAAGGCGCCCTGCTCGGTCCATTCCTTCGCGCGGAGTCGTGGGCGCCTTCCGATCGAAGAATCGGGTTGCAACCCGGCACGATCCCGCCCGTGCGCGCCCGCCCCGAGAGCAACTCAGCGCACGGGCGAGATCCCGCACTCCGGCGACCCGATTCTTCGGGCGGCGCCATCCAGCACGCGGATGGATCCAGACGGCGCCTTCCCCAGAATGACAGCACGGGTGACGAACGACTCCATCCCCGTCCGGGATCTGCTGTGAGGATCCAGGTCGGGCGCGAACCCTCCCGCACAGCATCTGCCGACAAGGATCGTAGCACATCCGCCGGGCCAAAACGGGCGCGCATCCACCCGCGGCGAACGGGATTTTGCACTTCCTTTCTCCAAAAGCCTTGCATCCGCAAGCCGCGGCACCGTACACTGAGCAGAATTCACGCACCCAACCGGGCTCCACCTCCCCCCGAGACCCACACCCAGGCACGTCCGTGCCCCGCGCTCCCGCGCCGGGCGCGCCGCAGTCGCAGGTCCGTCCGTCGCTGACTCGAAAGGTCGTGGTACCGCGGGGCGGCATCTCCGCCGCGCCGCCCTCCCATCCCCCGAGCCGTGAGGAACCCATGCGGCGTTCCGCCGTCCGTACCCTGCTGTTGCTGTTCTCCTTGCTGTTCGCCGTCCCCGCCGCCGCCCAGCAGACGGGCGCCGTGTCGGGCGCCATCCGCGACGTGGCCAGCGGCACCGGCCTGCCCGGCGTGCACGTGGAGGCCGTGGCCGCCGACGGCCGCGTGGCCGGCACCGCCACCACCGGCTCCGACGGCAGCTACCGTATCACCAACCTGGCGCCGGGACAGTACGCCATCGTCATCTCCAGCACCGACGTGGGCGTGCGGCGCCTGGACGCCACCGTGCGCGCCGGCGACACGGCCCGCGTGGACGCGCAGGTGGCCTACGGCAACGTGCGGCTGGACCCGCTCGTCGTCTCCGCCTCCAAGCGGCCGGAAAAGGCCACGGAGGCGCCCGCCCGCACCGAGGTGGTGAGCGAGGCGCAGATCGAGGCGCGCCCCGTGACCACGCTGGTGGAGCACGTGCGCGACGTGCCGGGCGTGGACGTGGCGCAGACGGGCATCCAGTCCACCAACGTGGTGGCGCGCGGCTTCAACAACATCTTCTCCGGCTCGCTGCACGCGCTCACGGACAACCGCATCGCGGGCGTGCCCTCGCTGCGGGTGAACTACCTGCACTTCATCCCCAGCAACAGCGAGGACGTGGCGCGGATGGAGGTGGTGCTGGGGCCGGGCGCGGCGCTGTACGGGCCCAACACGGCCAACGGCATCCTGCACATCATCACCAAGAGCCCCCTGGACGACCAGGGGACCACGGTGTCGTTCAGCGGCGGCAGCCAGGACCTGCTGCAGGGCGAGTTTCGCACGAGCCACCTGATCACGCCGGACCTGGGCTTCAAGGTGAGCGGGCTGTACCTGCAGGCCACGGAGTTCCGCTTCCTGGACCCCGCCGAGACGGCCGAGCAGGCGCGCTTTCGGTGCGCCATCCCCGGCCAGGACTGCACCCCGGCGCAGCTCGCGGCCGCGCAGTTCGCCCGGCGTGACCTGGCGCGGGCCACGGGCATCGACAGCGTGGCCTCCGTAGGCCGCATCCGCCGCATCGGCGAGCGCGACTTCGAGCTGCGGCGCTGGGGCGGCGAGGCGCGGCTGGACTGGCGCATCACCCCCGGCCTCACGACGGTGCTCTCCGCGGGCATGACCGACGCCATGAACGGCATCGAGCTCACGGGGCTGGGCGCCAGCCAGGTCAAGGACTGGCGCAGCAGCTACGTGCAGGCGCGGACCACGTGGAACCGCCTGTTCGCCCAGGTCTACCTCAACTCCAGCAACGCGGGCGACACCTACCTGCTGCGCAACGGCGCGCCCATCGTGGACCGCTCGCAGCTGCTGGTGGGCCAGCTGCAGCACGGCTTTGCCACGTGGGGCGGGCGGCAGAACTTCACCTACGGCGCCGACGCGCTCTTTACCAACCCGCAGACGGACGGCACCATCAACGGGTGGTACGAGAACAACGACAAGACGGAGGAGTACGGCGCGTACCTGCAGTCGGAGACGGCCATCAGCCCGCGGCTGGACCTGGTGCTGGCCGGGCGCGTGGACCTGCACTCGGCCCTGCCGGACCCGGTGTTCTCGCCCCGCGCGGCGCTCGTCTTCAAGCCGCGCGAGGGGCAGGCCCTGCGCGTGGCGTACAACCGCGCCTTCACCACGCCCAGCTCGCTGAACCAGTTCCTGGACCTGGGCAGCTCGCTGCCCAACGCGCAGCTGGCCGGGCTGGGGTACAGCCTGCGCATCCAGGGCACGGGCGAGAACGGCTTCTCGTTCCGCGACGAGAACGGCAACTACCAGGTGCGGTCGCCCTTTACGCCCAACGGCCTGGGCGGGCCGGGGCAGCTGCTGGGTGCCAACTCGTCCACGCTGCTGCCGCTGGCCGTGGGCGTGCTG
>NZ_DASURI010000628.1:0-4654 GCF_036280135.1 Longimicrobium sp. | reverse complement strand
CGGCTCCAGCAGCCGCCCCAGCTGCTCGCGCCGGGAAACATCCCAGCGGAACGGCACCACCGCGTCCCGGCCCTGCATCGGCCTTGCCTCAGCCCCGGGCGAGCGCGCGGACGCCCGTGACCAGCCGCTCCACGTCATCCGCCGTGGTGTACGGCGCGATGCCGGCGCGGATCAGCCCGCCGCAGTCCGACAGCCCCAGCACGTCGCAGACGGTGGTCGCGTAGAAGTCGCCGTTCCACACGAACACGCCCTCCGCGCCCAGCCGCCGCGCCGCCTCGTCCGGCGACACGCCGTCGATGACAAAGCCCGCCGTGGGCGTCCGCATGCCGTCCGCGGGCGAGCCGTGAACGCGCACGCCGGGGATCCCCGTCAGCCCCGCGTACAGGGCGGCGAACAGCTCCGTCTCGTGCGCGTGGATGGCCCTGAACGCGCGCTCCAGCGAGGCGCGCAGGTTGTTGCCCGGCCCGTGGGAATCGAGGGATGCGATCCACTCCACGGCGGCCGCCGTGCCGGCCATGCCCTCGTGGTTGAGCGTGCCCGTCTCCCACCGCTCGGGCGACGCGTTGGACGCCGGCGGCACCTTGTACGGCGTCAGGCGCTCCAGGTGCTCCGCGCGACCCCACAGGATGCCCATGTGCGGGCCAAAGAACTTGTACGCGCTGCACGCCAGGAAGTCGCTGCCGATGGCCTGCACGTCCGGCAGCCGGTGCGGCGCGTAGTGCACGGCGTCCACGAAGCTCAGGGCGCCCGCCTGGCGCGCCAGCCGCGCCGCGCGGGCCACGTCGTTCACCGTGCCGATAGCGTTGCTCGCCGCGCCAATGGCCACCAGCCGCGTCCGCGGCGACAGCGCGCGCTCCAGCGCGTCCAAGTCCAGCGTGTACGTCTCCGCGCTGAACGGCACCACGTGCACCGTCATCCCGCGGTCCTCGGCCATCCGCCGCCAGGGCGCCACGTTGGCTTGGTGGTCCAGCTGGCTCACGATCACCTCGTCACCCGGGCCCCATTCGCGGCCCAGCGAGCGCGACAGGTGAAAGGTGAGCGTGGTCATGTTGGCGCCGAACACCACCTCGCGCGGGGACGGGGCGTTGAGGAACGCCGCCATGTTCTCCCGCGCGCGGGTGATGACGGCGTCCGTCTCCTCGCTGGTGGCGAAGAAGCCATGCGTGTTGGCGTTGTGCATCAGCAGGTAGTCGCGCATGGCGTCGCCCACCTGGCGCGGCACCTGGCTGCCGCCCGGCCCGTCGAAGAAAGCGATGCTCCGGCCGCCGATCTGCCGCTCGAACACGGGAAAGTCGGCGCGGACGCGGGCTGCGAACTGTTCGGACATGCGGAACTCGACGTCGGAGGATGGGGATCACGCCCCGTCGCGCGGCGTGGAAGCCCGAATGTAAGCCTCCGCGCCAAAACGAACAGCCCCGGCGGAGGCCGGGGCTGTTCGTGGAACGTAGCGTGCGGGCTACCGGCGTGGAACCGCGTCGCGATCCTGCAGGCCGAGACGGATATCACCGTCCGGGAACCGCGCCGTGATCTCCAGGTCGCCACCCATCGCCCTTACCATCCTGCGGAGCGAGCTGAGGTACATGTCGTTGCGGCGCTCCAGCTTGGAGACGCTTGCCTGCGACGTTCCCAGCGATGCCGCGAGCGCCTCCTGCGTCACGTTTCGCGCCTGCCGCAGCTCGGAGATGGGCATTTCCCGCAGCAGTTCCCGCGTACGCTCCTCGACGGCAGCAACCCGCTCCGGGCTCCAGTCCGCCACCAGCTCCTTGAACTTGCGCGCCATGGTCGTCTCCTCGATGAACCTTTCATGCATCGCGCGGCCGCCGGATCTCCCGCAGATGCTGATCGTACAGGTCATCCGCGATGGGGATCATCCACTGGTACCAGCGAGCGTCCCCCGTCTTGTCCCCGCCGATCAGCAGGATTGCGATCCGTCGTGGATCGAACGCGTACAGCACCCGGTACGGACGGCCTGCATGCTGAATCCGAAGCTCGCGCATGTGCCCATGGCGAGAGCCGTAGATCGCGGAGCTGTGTGGCGCCGGCAGGTGCGGGCCGAGCTCCTCCAGCAACCCGACGGTCGCGGTGACCGAGTTCTGCTCGTCAGCAGCCAATCCGCGCCACCACTCCTCGAATTCGTTCGTGTACTCGACTTCGTACGTCATAAGAATAACACCTGGGGAATATTCCGTCAAAGGAATCCCGCCTGATGCAACTCGGCCGGAGGTTTACAGCGAGCACAGAATAAAGTGTACATGTAGGACAAGCGCAAGCCCCGGCTCCGGGACTGCGCTCCAATTGAGAATCCGCCCGATCCGCGTAACTTTCAGACCGAATTGCCTGTACTCCGGTCAGACTCCGACATAGTTCATCTTGTGTCTATTCAAAGATTTAGCAGCGTCCGAACCACGATCCTCGCCGTCGTCCTGCTGCTTGGCGGATGCGTCGTGTATCAGAACGTGCCGCAGCGGGTGCCGTACACGGCGGCGCAGATGCGCTGGGCGGATTCCGTGTCGGCCCTGCGCGAGGCCGAGTTCGCGGCCATCCTCACGGGCGCGCGCGAGCAGCGACGGCCGGCGCTGCGGCGCAACCCCGTGCTGGACAGCGTGGCGCGGGCGCGCGCGTGGGACATGGCCCTGCGCGGCTACTTCGCGCACGTGACGCCGGAGGGCATCGGCCCCAACACGCTCGTGGAGCACGCCGGCTACGCGCTGCCGCCCGCGTACGAGCACGCGCTGTCGGGCAACAACATCGAATCGGCGGCGGGCGGATACGCCAGCGCGCGCACGGCGTGGAGCTACTTCATGGGCTCCACGCACCACCGCACGCACCTGCTGGGGCTCAATCCCATCTTCGCCGCACAGACGGAGTTCGGCATCGGGTACGCGTGGCGGCCCAACAGCCGCTACGGGCACTACTGGGTGGTGCTGATCGCACAGCCGGCGGAGACGGACAGCACGCGCGGAAACTGACGAGGATCGCGACAACGTGATCTCGCCCCGGCTGTCATTCTGAAAGAGGCGCGTCGTGATCCATCCCGTGCAGGGTGGCGCCGACTGAAGAATCTGGTCGCGCCGCGCGCGGACCCCGCCCGTGCACGAACCCCTCGCGCGCGAACTCAGCGCGCGGGCAAGATCACGTACTCCGGCGACCAGATTCTTCGGTCGGCCGGCGCCTCATCCATCCAGCCCGGGTGAGATCCAGTTGGCGCCGGCCGACCTCAGAATGACGGCACGGGATAGTGTAAAAGAAACCGCGACAACGGGATCTCGCCCCGCTGTCATTCTGAGGAGGCAGCAGGGGATGGGAAAAGACGAAGGGGAGACGACGTGCGTCGTCTCCCCTTCGTTGTTCACCGGCAGGGCCGGATCAGGACAGGGCCCAGAAGCCTTCCAGGGCGGCGCCGTCGGGGCTCTCGCGGAGCTTTTCGAACGCGCGGTTGCGGATCTGGCGGATGCGCTCGCGCGTGACGCCCAGCATGCTGCCGATCTCCTCCAGCGTGCGCTCCTCGCCCTCGTCCAGGCCGTAGTAGAGGTAGAGGATCTTGCGCTCACGCTCGGTGAGGTACTTCTCGAACATCTTCTCGAGGAACTCGCGGCGGGCCTGCGACTCCACCTCTTCCTCGATCTGCTCGGCCTCACTGCCGGCAAAGCGCTCGCCAAAGCTGGCGCTGTCGCGGTCGCCACGGTCCAGCGGGGCGTCGAGCGAGAGCTCGCTGGCCGCCACGCGCCGCAGGGCGCGGATGGTGTCGACCGGCTCGCCCATCTCGTTGGCGATCTCCTCGTCGGTCGGGGAGCGCCCCAGCTGCTGGGTGAGCGCGGTGTCCACGCGGGACAGGCGCACCAGGTTGGAGTTCTGGTTGAGCGGAATGCGCACGGACCGCGTCTGCTCGGCAAGGGCCTGCAGCACGGTCTGCCGGATCCACCACACGGCGTACGAGATGAACTTGACGCCCTTGTCGGGGTCGAACTTCTTGACGGCCTTGAGCAGGCCCTCGTTGCCGATGCACACCAGTTCCGCCAGGCCAAGGCCCCGGCCCTGGTACTTCTTCACGTAGGAGATCACGAACCGCAGGTTGGCCGTCACCAGGCGTTCGGCGGCCTGCTTGTCTCCGGCGCGCGCCCTGTGGGCGAGGGCGCGCTCCACGGCGGGATCGTCGATCAGGGGGTACTTCTCCACGTCCTGCAGGTACTGATCGAACGAATCCAGTGCCCGTGAGCTCAAGAACATGTTAGCTCGTCCTTTGGTAAAATGACGAGAGCAGCGAGCCTCGGTGGTGTGCGAGGCCCGCTGCCCTCAGTTCACGCGGAGCGGCTTGCTTCCCGGGAAGTCATAACCGGTGAATTTAGACCCTCTGGCGTCCAAAGTCAAATCTTTTTCTCCCGGCGCGCGAAGGTGTGTCTGCCGGCGCTAATAGCGTCCGGCGTCCAGAAGGTTCCGCTGCCCCGCCCATTTCGTGGCTGCGCGGCGTGCCGCAATTCTTGCGCCCATCTGCTACGCAGGCGCCCCGAAAACGGGGGAGAAATCACGGGTAAGTAAATGTAGTGGGGCAGGTTGCGAAGGGTGCCCAGCGGCGCGGAAGTGGACGAGAGAGGGCGAGCAGGCGGATTGAAGAGCTCGTGCACGGAGGCGGGCACCTCCTCGCCCGCCGAGGGGG
>NZ_DASURI010000627.1:0-2924 GCF_036280135.1 Longimicrobium sp. | reverse complement strand
GAAGGTCAACCGAACCCCCGCACGGGACATAAGAAAGCGGAAGCAGGACACCCGGGAGGTGTCGTGCTTCCGCTGTCGCCTTCCGCGCGGGGACCGGCGTCCCGGCTACCGGGCCCGCGGGGCGGGGCGCTGGCCGGCGTCGTGTCCGGAGCCAAAGTAGCCCGGGGACGCCTCCCCCATCGAGACCAGCGCCGCCAGGACCAGCCCGGCGAGGGCGGCGGCCATCCGTCTTGCGTTCATCTGCATCTCACCGGTAGGAAGGGGGGTTACTGCGGCGTCTCGCCGCCCTTGATGGAGTCGGTGACCGGCGGCGGCGGGTCCACGTGCCCGGACCCGAAGTAGCCCGTATCCCCGTTGATGGTGTCCGGCGGCAGCCCGCCCAGATCCATGCGCCCCAGCGACGCGTCGGCGTCCGGGGCCACCAGCGACTGCTCGCAGGCGGCCGCGGAGACCAGCAGCGCGGCAATTCCGGCCATCCAGCGCATTTTCGTCTTCATGTCGCACGTTCTCATGGTGAGGGGAAGCGGGACGGGGACCCGTCCTGGAGGACGGGGGTGGCGCCGGACACGCAGCCGTGCCCGGAGCCGAAGCAGCCGCCGTGGAGGATCGAACGAGCGACCGGCGCGGGGGCGCCACCGCCCGGGAGGACGAAACCGCGCCCGGGCAGGGCCGCGGGCACCAGCAGGGCACCGGACGTCCGTCGCATCGACATGGAAATCTCCGGCAGAGCAGCGGTGCGCCGATGGACGGCGCGGGTACGAACGGGGGAACGGCCACGGCGGACCGGTGAACGCATCGTCCATCCACACGACAACAGGAGCCATGGCACGTACCTTCAGGTCCGTCTTTGGATCAATAAGGAGCGGTTGCATGGACAGCCGGCGCCCTTGCTGCGGGGCGCCGCGGGGCCCACAATCCCCGCGGGCAGCGCGCACGCCATCCACCTTTCCCCGAAACCAGGGTCCATGCCGCGCAACTGGCTGATGAAGAGCGAGCCGGACGTGTATTCCATCGACGACCTGCGCCGCGACGGCCGCACCTCGTGGGAGGGGGTGCGCAACTACCAGGCACGCAACTTCATGCGCGACGACGCCCGTCCGGGCGATCCCGTGCTCTTCTATCACAGCAACGCCAGCCCGCCGGGCGTGGCGGGGCTGGCGCGCGTGGCCCGCGCCGGCTATCCGGATCCCACGGCGCTGGACCCGTCCAGCGACTACTACGACCCCAAGGCCACGGAGGCGGACCCCCGCTGGTACATGGTGGACCTGGAGTTCGTGGAGGCGTTCCCCCACCTGGTCCCGCTGGACGCGCTGCGGGACGTGCCCGGGCTGGAGAAGATGCTCGTCATCAACAAGAGCCGGCTCTCCGTGCAGCCCGTGACGGACGACGAGCTCCGCATCGTCACCGCCCTGGGCCGCGCCCACCCCTGACCACGGTCCTGCCGATCGGCGCCCCGTCTCCGATGGACAACACGCGGCGCCGACATGGAACGTTTCAACGCTGAGAATTTGAACAGCCGGTGGGTGAAAAGTGCGTTAGGGATGGAAGGGAGCGGATGGAGAGGGGTCCGGGGAGGACGTGGGGATGAGGCTCGGTGCGGGCGGGTGATGCCGGGCGGCGCGGGCCCGCGCGGACGCCCCTCCGCTCGCCCTGGGGAGCGCGGCTCCAGACGGAGCGGCTAAAGCCGCCGCAACGACAGCGGAAAGCCCCGCCCTGACGACGCTTCGCGTCGCACGGCGGGGCTTCACCTGCTCCGGAGAGACGGCCCATGCACGAACCCGCGCGCCCGTAACCTACCCGAGCACGATGGCCGCGCCGCGTTCCACGCCCCGTTGGAAGTATACACCCTCTCCCGCGCAGTTTGCGGGAGAGGGTGCGAGCGACAGCGAGCGGGTGAGGGCCCCCCGCGCGCACCGCGCCTCCCCGCACCGCACTCCCCCCTCGCGAATCCACTCCCGCACTCCCGCACTCCCGCACTCCCGCACTCCCGCACTTTCACGCCGCCCGCCGCTGCTCCGGCTGAAACGCGGTGCCCGTGGCCGCCTCGATGGCCTCGACGACGGCGCGGGCAATGCGGGGCTGCTCCTTGATGGCCGGCCAGTTCTCGCGGACGAACTCCTTGAGGTTGCGCACGCGGCGCTGAATGCGGATCTCGGCCGCGTCGTCCACGCGGGGGCCCACGGTGCGCACGAAGTCCAGCATGGCCTCGTGCTCGCCGCCGGGCATGAGCACGGGCCCGGCCGCCGCGGGCTCCGGGGCGGGCGCCACGCCCTCGGGCAGCACCTCGCGGGGCAGCTGGGGCGGGTCCCAGCGAAACGAGCTGCCCTCGCGCGTCTTGCCCCGAAAGCGGCCGTTGTCGTGCACGTGGGCAAAGGTCTCGTCCAGCGCGTACAGGTAGCGGCCGATGCCCCACTGCACGGCGGCGCGCTTCATGGCGCCCGACAGGCCGCCCTTGACCCCCTCGACGTCGGTGTTCTCGGCGCCGTCCCACTTGGTGACCCACTCGCCGCCCACGCGGATGCTCAGGCCGCACATGACGCCGCCGTCGGGGCCGGGGCGAAACTCGTTGCGCCAGTTCTCGGGGCCCACCACCTCGTCCAGGCGCACCTGGATGGCGCGGTTGGTGACGTACGGCACGCAGATGGCCCACACCCGGCCGTGCTTTTCGCCGGCCAGCTGGATGCGCCACTCGATGGCGTCGGTCTCGAAGAAGTCCTGCAGCGCCTTGAAGTTGATGTCGGACATCGCGTCGCCTCCCTGTGCCGAGCGCCCCGGGGCCTCGATGAGTGCTTCGGATTTTCTTCGGTATAGTTTCGGCGATCCCCCGTAGGTTGTCAAGAGGCATGAACTTAGACGAAGTTCATAGGTTGCGGATGTGGACGGGCGGGGATGGAAGTGCGTGAGTGCGTGAGTGCGTGAGTGCG
>NZ_DASURI010000626.1:0-2095 GCF_036280135.1 Longimicrobium sp. | reverse complement strand
ACTTCCGCACTTCCGCACTTCCGCACTTCCGCACTTCCGCACTTCCGCACTTTCGCACTTCCGCACCGCCCTCACGCCAGCGGCCGCAGGGGGCTCATGTGAATGGTCGGCGGGCTGCGGTCGCCTTCCGCGGGGACGCTCAGCTCGTAGAAGTAGCCGTCGCCGCTGAGCGCCTGCACCTCGTCCGCCGAGATCCCCAGCGCGCCCGCGCCGCCCACCACGCGGACGGGCCGCCCCGCCTCCACCTCACGGGCCGTGAACAGCTCCGCCAGGTACAGCGCCCCCGGCGAGCCCTGCCGAAGCATCCGCGGCGACGTCTCCTCGATGAACGCCGCCAGCACGTCCATCAGCCCGTCCGCGCCCGTGGGCTGGCCGTTCTCCGCGCGCACCAGCGTGGCCACGCGCTGCCCCCGCTCCACCCACTGGATCACCCCGTACGCCATCCATCCTCCTCACGTCCGTCCCCAGAAAGAACCGCCGGAGCGCGCCCGCCGTGCAACCGCCGGGCCGCCGCCCTTGTCCCGGCGCCGCGCCGCCAGCACCTTGCAGCGCCGCCACAACGCATCCGCACGGACACCACGTACAGGAGCCACACAATGATTCCGCACCCGGGCCGCATCGCCCTGGCCGCGCTCGCCCTTTCGCTGGCCGCCGCGCCCGCCGCCGCGCAGGAAAGCGGCGCCTACGTCATCCGCCTGGGGCGCGACACCGTCGTCGTGGACCAGTTCACGCGCTCGGCCACCCGCATCGAGGGCACCCTCGTGGGTCGCACGCCGCGCACCTCCATCCGCACCTACAGCGCCGAGCTGCGCCCCGACGGCAGCATCGCCAGCCTGCGGATGGAAACGCGCATCCCCTCCGCGCCGGAGCTGCTGCCGCAGGTCATCACCATGACCATGGGCGCGCCCACGGCCGACAGCGCGTCCGTGCGCATCGTCCGCGGCGACACCGTGCGCGAGGTCAAGGTGGCCGCCGGGCCCGACGTGGCGCCCTGGGTCTTCAACGCGTACGGCCTGGCCGAGCCGGTGATCCGCGCCGCCGCCGCGCGCGGGCTGGACTCCGCCGCCGTGACCGTCCTTTCGCCGGGCGCTCCGCGCACGGGCAGCGTCAGCTTCATCCGCCAGGGCGCCGATTCGCTGCTCATCCGCTCGGCCAACGGCGTCACGCGGGCGCGGGTGGACCGCAACGGCCGCGTGCTGGGCGCCAACAGCCCCGAGAGCACCTTCAAGGCCGAGATCGAGCGCGTGGACCGCGCCGACGTGCAGGCCATCGCCGCCGACTGGGCCCGGCGCGACCAGGCCGGCCAGCAGATGGGCACCCTCTCGCCGCGCGACTCCGTCACGAGCACCATCGGCGGCGCGACGGTGAACGTGGCGTACGGCCGGCCGTCCATGCGCGGGCGCCGCGTCATGGGCCAGGTGGTGCCGTTCGGCGAGGTGTGGCGCACGGGCGCCAACGAGGCCACGGCGTTCCGCACGGACCGCGACGTGATGATCGACGGCACGCGCGTCCCCGCCGGCAGCTACACCCTGTGGACGGTGCCGGCCGCGGACGGGTGGACGCTCATCGTCAACCGGCAGACGGGCCAGTGGGGCACGGTGTACGACGCCGCGCAGGACCTGGCCCGCATCCCCGTCCGCATCGAGACGGCGTCCGGCGCGCCCGTGGAGATGCTGACCATGCGCTTCGAGCCGTCGTCCGGCGGATCCAGCCTGGTGATCGCGTGGGAGAACACGCGCGTCCTGGTCCCCATCACCGCCGCGCCGTGAGCGACGAGACCACGCCGCTGGAGATCGGCCCCACGCCGGACGGGCTGGAGCTGCGCATCCGCTGGAAGGACGGCGCCGTGTCGGACTTTCCGCCGCGCTACCTTCGGCTGATGTGCCCCTGCGCGGGGTGCGTGGAGGAGATGACGGGCCGGCCGCTGCTCAACCCGGCGGCCGTGCCCCTGGACGTGCATCCGCGCGCCATCCACTACGTGGGCGACTACGCCATCCGCTTCGACTGGAGCGACGGCCACCACACGGGCATTTACCCGTTCGACTACCTGCGCGACATCTCGCCGAGCACATAGCCGATCCACCGTCTGCCCAGG
>NZ_DASURI010000625.1:0-6102 GCF_036280135.1 Longimicrobium sp. | reverse complement strand
GCTGATCATCGGCGCGCCGGCGCGCAGGCCGCCCAGCAGCGCGTACTTGTTGCTGCTGGCCCACCCCGCCACGACGATGCCGTACACGCCCAGCGAGCTGAACGCCAGCAGGAACAGGATGCCCACCGGCAGGTCCGCGATCATCATGGGCACCACGCCCCACGGCGTGGGCAGCGGCGCCGCGAACGGGATCACCGCGAAGGTGACCATGGCCGGCGTGATGGAGAGCATGGGGGCCAGGGTGAAGAACACCTTGTTCACCTCGCCCGGGTTGCTCTCCTCCTTGAGGATGTTCTTGATGCCGTCCGCGGCGGGCTGCAGGAGGCCGCCGGGGCCCACGCGGTTGGGGCCCAGCCGGTCCTGCATCCACGCGCTGATCTTGCGCTCCAGCAGCGTGAGCATGGCCACGATGACCAGCACCGCCACGAAGACGATCAAGAGCTTGATGACCGAGGAAACCAGGTATGCAGTCCCTGTTACCTCGGCGAACTTTGCCACCGCCTGTCCTGCTTGCATCTCGCGTCCGGTCCGTTGACCCGCGTGGATGGGGAGCGCGGCCACTGCCGCGCCCGTGATTCAGAGTGCCAAGTTCCAAGTGCCTAGTGCGAACGCCAATCACTTGGTACTTGGCACTAGGCACTTGGTACTGTTCCGTCAGTCCCCCGCCTGCCCCACCGCCTCGGGCAGCGCCGCGCCCTGGGCGCCCAGGTCCGCCCAGCTCAGCATCCCGAACTCCGGGCGGACGGAGGCCAGCCCCGCGAAGGCGTCCGCGGCCGTCCCCGGCGCGCCGCCGTCGCCGATGCCGGCCAGCAGCACGCCCAGGATCTGCCACGCGGGGCGCGCCATGCCCGGCGCGCGCAGCGCCGGCCAAAAGCGCTGCACCCGGCGCTGGAGGTTGGTGAACGTCCCCTCCATCTCCGCGAACGTCGTCGCCGGCAGGACGAAGTGGGCGTTGCGGGCCGCGGGGCTCAGGTGCTGCCCCACGTAGACGAACAGCGACGCGTTCGCGCCAAAGTCCGCCGGCGCGTCGGCCAGCTCGTCGCCCAGGACAAAGAGCACGCCCGTGTGGCCCGCCAGCCGCTCCAGCCCGCCGCGGCCGTCCGTCCCGCCCGTCCGCGCGTAGCCGAACAGCTCCGCGCCCACGGCGTTGGCCGCCCGGTCCGGGCGCAGGGCCAGCGTGGGAAAGCCGGGGAGCGTCACTTCCTCGCCCTGCTCGCAGCGGAAGACGCCCTCGCCGCCGCCCACGGCCGCCATCACCCGCTGCAGCGCGCCCAGGTCCTCGTTCGCCATGAAGGGCGAGGCCACCGCGGCCGCGCCGCCCGCCTGCCCGCGCAGGGCGTCGGCCAGGCGCGTGAGGGCATCCGCCCACGACATGGACACGTGCCGGCCCGACGCGTCGCGCACCAGGGGCGCCTCGATGCGGTCCACCCGGTTGATCCACTGGTAGTTCAGCCGCCCGAAGTCGCACATCCAGTGCGCGTTGACCTCGGGGTTGGGGCGCGGCTTGAGGCGCTGCACCTGGTTGTCGCGCGTCTCCAGCCGGACGTTGCACCCCTGCGTGCAGTTGGGGCAGATCGAAGGAGTCCGGTCCAGGTCCCAGGCGCGGGCCTTGTGCAGGAAGTCCTTGCTGACCAGCGCGCCCACGGGGCAGATGTCCACGATGTTGTCCGCCCACAGGCTGCCCGTGAGACCCTCCTCGAAGAAGGTGTCGATCACGGCGCGGCTGCCGCGCTGCACCACCGTGAGCCGCTCGTCCTGCGCCACCTCGCGCATGAAGCGCACGCAGCGCGTGCACATCACGCAACGGTCCGCGTAGAACACCACGTCCCCGCCAAAGTCGTCGCGGCCCAGGACGCGCTTGGGCTCCTTGCTGCGGCCCATGGCCGGCCCCTCGGCCGCCACGTAGTCCTGCAGCTTGCACTCGCCGGCCTGGTCGCAGACGGGGCAGTCCAGCGGGTGGTTCACCAGGTAGAACTCCAGCACCCCCTCGCGGGCCTTGAGGGCCTTTTCGCTCTGGGTGTGCACCACCATGTCCGGCGCCACCGTGCCCACGCAGGCGGGCACCAGCTTGGGGGCCTTTTCCACCTCCACCAGGCACATGCGGCACTGGGCCGGGGCGCTCAGGCCGGGGTGGTAGCAGTAGTGGGACACGTCCACGCCGGCCGCCGCGCAGGCGTCCAGCAGGCGCGTTCCCTTCTCCACGTTCACCGTCATCCCGTCGATGGTGACGGAGACGGTCTCGACAGCGGGCTTGGTTTCGTCGGCCATGGCCGCGTTCTTTCCCGTAAAAGCGAGCGGCGTCAGCGGGCGCCGGCCAGGGCGGGCAGCCCGGCCTGCATGAGCGCCAGGTAGTCGCCGCGGAACTTCTGGATGCTGCTCACGATGGGCGCGGCGGCCGCGTCGCTCAGCACGCAGATGGTCTTGCCGGACATGTTGTCCGAGATCTCCAGCAGCGTGTCCAGATCGTCGGGCGTGCCGCGTCCCTGCTCGATGCGCTTGAGGATCTTGCTGCTCCACGACGTGCCCTCGCGGCACGGCGTGCACTGTCCGCAGCTCTCGTGGGCGTAGAAGTCCACCATGCGGCGAACCTGCCTGACCACGTTCACGCCCTCGTCCATCACGATCACGGAGCCGCACCCCAGCATGGTCCCCGCGGCGGCCATGGACTCGTAGTCCATCCCGATGTCCAGCTCGTCGGCCGTGAGCATGGGCACGGACGAGCCGCCGGGGATGACGGCCTTGATGGCCTTGCCGCTGGGCGTGCCCCCGCAGATGTCGTAGATGAACTCGCGGAAGTTGAAGCCCAGGGGCACCTCGTAGTTCCCCGGCCGCTTCACGTGGCCCGAGACGCAAAACAGCTTGGTGCCCACGGACTTTTCCGTGCCCCACTGCTTGTACCACTCCGCCCCGTTCAGGACGATGTGGGCCGCCGCGATGAGCGACTCCACGTTGTTCACGGCCGTGGGGTAGCGGAACGCGCCCGCGATGGCGGGGAACGGCGGCTTTACGCGGGGCTCGCCGCGGCGGCCTTCCAGCGAGTTGAGCAGCCCCGTCTCCTCGCCGCAGATGTAGGCGCCCGCGCCGATGTGCAGCGTGAGGTCCAGGGTGATGCCGGACCCGAAGATGTTCTTGCCGATGTAGCCGGCCGCGTACGCCTCCTCGATGGCGCGGGCCATGACCTGTGCCGCCTCGAAGAACTCGCCGCGGATGTAGATGTAGGCGTGCTCGGCGTTGATGGCGTGCGCGCCGATCAGGCACCCCTCGATGAGCGCGTGCGGCGTCCACCGCATGAGCTCGCGGTCCTTGAAGGTGCCCGGCTCGCTCTCGTCGGCGTTGCAGACGAGGAAGTGCGGCTTGCCCGGCTCCTTCTTGGGCATGAAGCTCCACTTCATCCCCGTGGGAAAGCCGGCGCCGCCGCGGCCGCGCAGCCCCGAGTTCTTGACCTCGGTGACGATGTCGGCCGGGGTCATTCCCAGCGCCTTGCGCAGGGCCTTGTAGCCGCCCAGCGCCTCCCACCCCTTCAGCGTCCGCGCCTGCGGGTTGCCGAAGTGCTCGGAAAGGACGCGGGTCTCGCTGTCGTGACGATACGGATAAGCCATGATAGTGCCTAGTTCCTAGTGCCAAGTTCCAAGTGACGGAGCCCGGTGCCCTCACTGGGCACTCGGCACTTGTCACCTGGCACTGCCGCGACGAGCCCCGCCTTCACGTCAGGCGCTCCAGGATCGCCGGCACGTTCTCGGGCCGCACGTTCTCGTAGTAGTGCTCGTTGATCTGGACGGCCGTGGGAAATCCGCAGGCGCCCAGGCACTCCACCTCCATCACCGTGTACAGCCCGTTGGCCGAGATCTCGCCCGGCTCGGTCCCCGTGTGCTTGAGGAACGCCTCCAGCACGGCGTCGCCCCCGCACAGGTTGCACGAGATGTTCGTGCACACCTGGATGAGGTACTTCCCGACGGGGGCCAGGTTGTACATGGTGTAGAAGGTGGCCACGCCCCGCACGTACGCGGGAGGCAGCTGCAGCCGCTCGGCCACCTCGTCCATGGTCCCGGGGCTCAGAAAGCCGCGAAGCTCGTGGGCAAGGTGCAGGGCCGGCAGCAGGGCCGCCTGCCGGTCGGGGTAGCGGCTGATGACCTTCTCCAGCCGGTCCTCGTACGGGCCCGTAAAGAGGGGCGCGTCGGGGCGGCTGGTGGCCACCTGGTACGGCAGGGTGCCGGCCACGGAGGCGTGGCCGCCGTCCGCGGGGCGCTGCCCCACGTACGCCGTGCCGCGGATCTCCTCCTCGGACAGGTGCGCGAACTCGCCGCTGTCGCCGGCGAAGCCCGGGTTCTGCTGCGCGGCCGGCCAGGACGACGGGTCGTACTCGCTGCCGGCCTTGATGGGTGCGGCGCTCATCGGTCAATCTCTCCCAGCACGATGTCGAGCGACGCGTTCACGGCGATCACGTCGGAAAGCAGCGTGCCCTCGATCATGTGCGGCAGCGCGGCGATGTTGATGAAGCTGGGGCCGCGCACGCGCCAGCGGACGGGCTTGGCCCCGCCGTCCGACACCACGTACATCCCCAGCTCGCCCTTGGACGACTCCACCGAGAACCACGACTCGCCCACGGGGGCGCGCACGCCCTCCATGACGATCTTGAAGTGGTGGATCATCGACTCCATGTCGTTCATGGCCGCCGTCTTGGTCGGCAGGATGACGCGCGGGTCGTCGATGTTGATGGGGCCGCCGGGCAGGCGGTCCATGGCCTGACGAAGGATGCGCACGCTCTGGCGCATCTCCTCCATGCGGCACAGGTAGCGGTCGTAGATGTCGCCGTGCTCGCCCACGGGGACGTCGAAGTCGTACGTCTCGTAGTCGTAGTACGGGCGGTCCTTGCGCACGTCGTACGGCACGCCGCTGGCCCGCAGGTTGGGCCCGCTCAGGCCGAAGTTGATGGCGTCCTCGGCGCTGATGCCGCCCACGTTCTGCGTGCGGCCGATCCAGATGGCGTTGTTCGTGAGCAGCGTGTCGACCTCGTCCAGCACGGGGAGAAAGCCGTCCAGGAACTGGCTGAGCTTTTCCACCCACCCGGCCGGCAGGTCCGCCATCATCCCCCCGATGCGGGTGGACGACGTCGTGATGCGCGCGCCGGTGAGGTCCTCGTGCAGGTCGTAGATCTTTTCGCGCTGCTGGAACGTGTACAGGAAGATGGTGAACGCGCCCAGGTCGATGCCCGTGGTTCCCAGCCACAGCAGGTGGCTGAAGATGCGGTCCATCTCCATGAGCATCACGCGCACGACCTTGCAGCGCTCCGTGACCTCGATGCCCATGAGCTTCTCGACCGCCATGGCGTACGCGCAGTTGTAGATGAGCGGCGCCAGGTAGTCCATGCGGTCCGTGAGGGGAACGATCTGGTTCCAGTCACGGTACTCGCCCAGCTTTTCGAAGCTGCTGTGCAGGTAGCCGATGTGCGGCACGCAGCGGATGACGGTCTCGCCGTCCAGCTCCAGCACCAGGCGCAGCACGCCGTGGGTGGCCGGGTGCTGCGGGCCGATGTTGATGAGCATGTGCTCGCCCGACACGTCCTCGTGCACCTCGCGGGCCTCGCCCTGCACGGGGACGACGGGCGCGTGCACCAGGGCGCCCCCGGCGGCCAGCTCGGGGTTGCGGGTGACGTTGTAGACGACTCTGCGCAATGCCATGGTCAGCCCGCTCCTCCCATTCCGCCGAACTGCCCCGGCCCGCCAAAGCCGCCGTTGCCGCCGCCCGTCTCGCCGCCGTCGAACACGTCGGGAAGGGACTGGCCCAGCAGGTGGGCGATCTCCAGCTCCTGGGGCGAGTAGTGGTCCTCGGTCTTCATGCTGAGCGCGCGGCGCGTCTGCTCCGCGCGGCTGAAGCGGCCGCGAAGGGGGAAGTCCTTACGCAGGGGGTGCCCCTCGGCGTAGTTGTACGGCATGAGGATGCGGCGCAGGTCCGGGTGACCCCGGAACACCACGCCGAACATGTCGTAGACCTCGCGCTCCATCCAGTCGGCGGCGCGCCACAGGAAGTACACGGTGTCGATCTCCAGCGCGTCCAGGGGCAGCTCCACCTTGACCCGCAGGTTGAGCTTGCGCTGGATGCTCC
>NZ_DASURI010000624.1:0-3816 GCF_036280135.1 Longimicrobium sp. | reverse complement strand
CCGCAGCGCGGCATCCAGCACGTACGCGCGCGTGTTGGGGACGGGGCGGCCGATGGGCACCACGGCGCGCGCGCCGTCCGCCCCCGTGCAGCGGTGGGTGCTGGTGTCGATGCAGCACTCCGCCGGGCCGTACAGGTTGGTGACGCGCGCGCCCGGGAGGACCTGCGCGGCCCGGCGCGCCAGCTCGCCCGGCAGCGGCTCGCCCCCGCAGAACAGGTGGCGCAGCGCCGTGCACGCCCCCAGCTCCGGCTCGTCCAGCAGCACGCGCAGCAGCGAGGGAACCAGCTGGAGCACGGTGATGCCGCGGTCGCGCAGCGTGCGGGCCAGGTAGCGCGGGTCGCGCTCGCCCTCGTGGCGCGCCATCACCAGCTCGCCGCCCACCAGCAGGGGCGCGTGGAACTCCCACACGGACGCGTCGAAGACCACCGGCGTCTTCTGCAGCACGCGGTCGGCTTCCGTCAGCCCGAAGTCGCGGACGAACCACGCCATGTGGTTCACCAGCGCGCGGTGCTCGATGCCCACGCCCTTGGGCGTGCCCGTGCTGCCGGAGGTGTAGATGACGTACGCCAGCCCGCCGGGCGTGGCGCCGCTCTCCGGGTCGTGCGCCGGCTCCGCGCCGATGGCCGCGCCCTCCGCGTCCACGCACACCACGCGGGCGCCGGCGCCCGCCGGGAGCCGCGCGCGCAGGCGGTCCTGCGTGAGCAGCACGGCGGCGCCGCTGTCGGCCAGCATGCGCTCCAGGCGCTCGGCGGGGTGCGCCGGGTCCAGCGGCACCCAGGCGCCCCCGGCCTTGAGGATGGCGAGCAGGGAGACGACCATCTCCACGCCCCGCTCCATGCAGAGGCCCACGCGCACCTCCGGCCCCACGCCGCGCCGGCGCAGGTGGTGCGCCAGGCGGTTGGCGCGCGCGTTCAGCGCCGCGTACGTCACGCGCTCGCCCTCGTCCGAGACGGCGATGGCCGCCGGGGTGCGGGCCACCTGCGCCTGGAACAGCTCGTGGATGCACCGGTCCGCGGGGTACGGCGCGTCCGTGGCGTTGAGCCCGTCGACCACGTGCGCGCGCTCCGCCCCGGACAGCAGCGGCAGCCGGTCCACGGACCGGTGCTCGTCCGCCGTCATCTCCTCCAGCGCCCGCCGCAGGTAGCCGGCAAAGCGCTCGGCCGTCGCCTGCTCGAAGAGCGCCGTGGCGTACTCCAGCCGGCCCACGACGCGCCCGTCCTCCTCGTGCAGCACCAGCGAGGTGTCTACCGTGGCGTCCAGCAGGGGCGGCGCTTCCAGCGCGGCCGGGGCCAGCCCCGGCAGCGACAGCCGGGCCTGCGCCACGTCGTGCCAGGTGACCGTGGTCTGGTAGAGGGGGTGGTAGGCCCGGCTTCGCACCGGGGCCACGAGGCTCACCACCTCCTCGAAGGGAACCTCCCGGTGCCGCCTCGCCTCGCGCGTGCGCGCATGGACCCGCCGCAGCAGGTCGCCGGCCGTGGGGCTCCCCGAGAGGTCCACCCGCACCACCACCGTGTCGACGAAAAAGCCGACCAGCCCCCCCGCGGCCTGGGGGTCGCGGTTGGCCATGGGAACGCCCACCACCACGTCGTCCTGGCCGGAGAGCCGCGCGGCAACCAGCGCCCACGCGGCCAGCACGGTGCGGAACAGCGTGGTGTCGTGGCGCGCGGCCAGCGCCTTTACGCGCGCCGTGAGCGCCTCGTCCAGGCACACCGGCACGGCGCTCCCGCCGAACCGCTGCCGCGCCGGGCGGGGATGGTCGGTGGGAAGCTCGAGCAGCGGGGGCGCGCCCGCGAGCGCCGTCCGCCAGTACGCCTTCTTTGGCTCGACGAGCTCCGGTGCCCGCTCCCGCGCCTGCCGCGCCAGGTACGCCTCGTACGGCACGGGGAGGGGGGAGAGCGGCTCGCCCCCGCCCCGCACCTGGCCCGCGTACAGCGCGCCGAAGTCCTCGGCCAGCACCCGCAGCGACCACGCGTCGGAGACGATGTGGTGCAGCGTGAGCAGCAGCAGGTGGTCGCCGGGGGCCAGCCGGAACAGCACGCCCCGCAGCAGGGGGCCGCGGCGCAGGTCGAACGGGGCCGCCACCGCCTCCGCCATCCGCCGCCGCAGCTCCGCCCCGGGGTCGGCGTGGCCGCCCAGGTCCTCCACCACCAGCGGGAACGGGGCGTCCGCGGCCGGCGCGATCCGCTGCTCCGGCACGCCGCCGGCCTCGTGGAACGTGGTGCGCAGCGCGGCGTGGCGCGCCACGACCTGCCCCAGCGCGCGGGCCACGGCGCCCTCGTCCAGCGCCCCCCGCAGGCGAAGGAACCGCGACAGGTGGTACGCGCTTCCCAGCGCCTCGAGCTGCTCCAGGAACCACAGCCGCTGCTGCGCGAACGACAGCGGCGCGCGCGCCCCGCCGTCCGCGGCGTCGCCCGCGGACGGCCCCGGCGTGCGCGGCAGGCCCGAACGCTCCGCCCGGGAACCGGGCAAATGCGCCGCGCTCCCGCCCGGTGCGTGGCTCAACTCGTTACCACCAGCCGACATGCAACCCTCGAAGATGCCAAAAAGAGTGAGATCGCGTCCCGGCCGCGATGCTGCCCGCGGGGACGCGATGCGTGTTCGTGCAGGCTGAACGCGAAAGACCGGATGAAGACGCGGGAGATGAAAACGCGGGAGATGATGTCACGTGCGGCGCGGCGGGCGATGGTACGGCGGGACCCGTGCGCAGTGTGTACGCACGCTGGCCCCAAACGCCTGCCACGATGTTCGATAGCTTGACTGAAACTAACAGTCGTATCGCGAACGACGCAACCGGGAGCCCGGCGGTCTTCCAGGCATCCGGCTCCCCGCGTCACGTGAAATTCGGACGCGAACCGTCTTCCCGGAGCACGGCAGGACCCGGCCGGTCCGCCGGCGGGGAACCGTCCCCGACCGGGCCGCGGCCCCTCGTTCCCGGACCCTGCAACGCGGCCCCGCGGCGGCTTTCGGGGCGGGGCCGGAGCCGGTTTCCCGCCCGGGCGTTCATCCCGGGTCGTCCCCCCGCCGCGCCGACCCCGCGGGATCCAGGCAGCAGACCGGCCTCCCCCCGGCGCTTCGGGGGAGGTGGGCGAGCTCCGCGCGGGCCCCCTCCGCCGATCCCGGTCCTGGCCTTCCCTCCAGCAGGGAGACGTCCGGCGCCTTCCCTCCCCCTCCCCGCGGGCCCGCGGCCCTCGGACGCCGGTCGGAAGGACGGCGTCACGGGCGATCGGCGTCCACGATCCACCCCGTCCGGGAACCGCCCTAGCTCGTGGCCGCCGGCTGCGCGGGCGTTTCCAGCTTGCCCCAGCTCTCCGTGCGCTGGAGCAGGTACTCCCAGATGAGCGTGATGATGCGCTCCGACCGCGTGACGATCTTGGCCTGCGCCGTGTACCCGCGCCGCAGGCGCTCCACCCCCACGGCCCGCAGGTCGCCGGGGTCCAGGCGCACCACCACGGGGAACACGCGTCCGTCGGACAGGGGACCGCTGGCGGCCGGCTCCGCGCCCACCGTGAGCACCCGTCCGCGGATCTCGGGGGCGTTGGCCCGGCCGAACGCGCGCAGCTCCACCAGGGTCTCGTCGCCCACGCGGATGCGCGACACGTCGCGCTCCGCCACCAGGAGCACGGCCCGCCAGCCCCCCTCCTCGCCGATCTCCATCACCGTCCCGCCCTCGGGGAGCATGGTGCCCGGCAGCCGCTCCAGCCCGTCCGTGAGCACGATGCCGGCCCCGGGGGCGTGCAGCGTAAGGCGGGAGATCCGCTGCTCCAGGGTGGCGATCTGGACGTCGATCTCCGCCAGCTGCTCCATCTGGCGGCCCTG
>NZ_DASURI010000623.1:0-8951 GCF_036280135.1 Longimicrobium sp. | reverse complement strand
GTGGCTATGGCGCGGGGGATCCACCCGATCCCATCCCGAACTCGGAAGTGAAAACCCGCTGCGCGGATGGTACTGCCGGGGCCACCCGGTGGGAGAGTACGGCGCCGCCGGCCTCATCTTGGACAAACGCCCGCTTCGATCAACAGATCGGAGCGGGCGTTTGCTTTTCTGTCGAGATCCAGGGCAACTGCTTTTCTCACGCAGAGGCAGCAGGGGCAGCAGAGGAACGGCAACTGATCTTCTCACGCAGAGCCGCGGAGGACGCGGACAACCGCTGTTGTTGGCGGTCCCCTATAACCTTTCCCTTGGCAACCCGCAATTACCCGTTCTGAAAGATTCTCACCTTCGGAGCGTAGCTTGAACGCCGCACCCGGTGCGCCTCTGGGACAATGCTGAGTAGCAGTCCACCAATTCAGATACACAAAGTGGGTCGCCGGTGACCCGATACGTGCGGTGCTGATGCTGCAGCCTTGTGGAGGGGCGGGAGTCGGTGCGACATGGTTGCCCCACAGCCGTTCCGAACGTATACTGTGTCCCAGCAAGTGTCTCCAACTGACATGTGACGAGGCACCATCCGCCCGCTCCTCTCCGGCAAGAACAAATGAGCGACACCTCGAACTCCGAAGTCCCGATCAGCGTTCTGATCTGTGACGACGAAGAGTTGCTGGTTAAGAGCTGCGGGCAGATCCTGTCCAGCGAAGGGTACACGGTCCACACCGAAGGCCGTGGCAAGAACGCCCTGGACAACGTGCGGCGCCATCGGCCCGACATCGTCCTCACGGACCTGATGCTGCCCGATATGGATGGCCTCACGCTCCTCAAGGAGATCAAGAAGCTGGCGCCCGAGACCCTGGTGGTGATGATCACCGGCTTCGCCACGGTTGACAGCAGCGTGGAGGCCATCCGCGCCGGCGCGTACGACTACATCCCCAAGCCGTTCACGGCCACGCAGCTGCGCATCCTCATCGGCCGGGCGGCGCAGCAGGTGCAGCTGGTACGCGACAACGCCCACCTGCGCGACCAGCTCAAGAAGCACTACAGCTTCGAGAACATCATCGGCACCAGCGAGGCCATCCAGAAGGTGTTCTCGGTGGTGTCGCGCGTGGCGCCCACGGACGCCAGCGTGTTCATCTCCGGCGAGTCGGGCACCGGCAAGGAGCTCATCGCCCGCGCCATCCACGCCAACAGCCGGCGGTCGGGGCGCGCGTTCATGGCCATCAACTGTGCCGCCCTCCCGGACCACCTGCTGGAGAGCGAGCTGTTTGGTCACGAGAAGGGATCGTTCACGGGCGCGGACAACCAGCGTCGCGGCCTGCTGGAGGTGGCGTCCGGCGGCACGTTCTTCCTGGACGAGATCTCGGAGATGAGCATGGACCTTCAGGCCAAGCTCCTCCGCGTAATCCAGGAGCGGCGCATTCGGCGCGTGGGCGGCGAGTCGGAGATCCCCATTGATGTGCGCTGGGTCTCGGCCACCAACCGCGATCCCGAGCAGGCCGTGCGTGACGGCAACCTGCGCCAGGACCTGCTGTACCGCCTGAACGTGGTGCCCGTGCGGCTCCCCCCTCTGCGCCAGCGGCGCGAGGACATCCCCGCGCTGGCCAACTACTTTCTGCGCCGCTTCGGCCAGGAGTACGACCGCGGCAACCTGCGCTTCGGCGCCGAGTCGCTGCGCGTGCTGAGCGACTACCACTGGCCGGGCAACGTCCGCGAGCTGCAGAACGTGACGGAGCGCATCACGTCCCTGTGCCTGCCGGGGCAGGAGATCACGCCGGAGGACCTGCCCGAGGAGCTGACGATGCGGCCCACGAACGGGCGGCCCACGGTGGCGTACTCGGCGGACCTGCCGTTCCACGACGCCAAGAACGACGCCATCACGGTGTTCGAAAAGGAGTACCTGCGCGACCTGCTGCGGCGGCACGGCGGCAACATCTCGCAGGCGGCCCGCACGGCCGGCATCGACCGCAAGACCATCCACCGCATGCTGGCCAAGTACGAGCTGGACGGCCGCGACGCCGCCTGGTAGCGGATCGCCGTGGTTCGTTCTGAAGCCGGGGTCCCGCATCACTGCCGGGCCCCGGCTCTTTTTCGTACCCCAGATTCGAGATTTTCTCGATCGCGTGGATGGGGTCGAATCTCATCCGCGCCACAGGAACGTTCGGAGATGGGACGTATGCGAGTCGCCGGGGTGATAGGCTCCATCCATCCCAATTCATCTGTTCCTCCGCACCGGAGACACGCACGTGAACGCGTCGGAGCACATCTCCATCGTTGAAGGCATACACCGCGAGGCGCGCGGCCGCGGCGTCCTGTTCCAGGGCGTGGACGACGAACCGCTGCAGGGCCGCACCATCCACCTGGACGGGCGGCCGCGGGTAACGTTCGGCTCGTGCTCGTACCTGGGGCTGGAGTTTCACCCTGCGCTCATCCAGGGCGTCACGAGCGCCGTCCGCCGTTACGGCACGCAGTTCTCGCAGTCGCGCGGGTACGCCTCCGCGCCGCCGTACGAGGAGCTGGAATCGCTCCTTTCCACCGTCTTTGGCGGGCACGTGCTGGTGACGCCGTCCACCACGCTGGGCCACCAGATGGTGCTGCCCACGCTGGCGACGGAAAAGGATGCGATCCTGGTGGACAACCAGGCACACCGCAGCGTGCAGGTGGCGGCCACCCTCGCGCAGGCGGGCGGCGCGCGCGTGGAGGTCATCCGTCACCGCGAGCTGGACGCGCGCCTGCTGGAGACCGTCGCGCGGCTGGCGCGAACGCATCGCACCGTCTGGTTCGCCATTGACGGCATCTACTCGATGTACGGCGACTTCGCGCCGCTGGGCCTGCTGCGCCAGGTGCTGGACGTGGCGCCCAACGTGCGCCTGTACGTGGACGACGCGCACGGGATGAGCTGGGCGGGCCGGCACGGGCGCGGCTGGTTCCTGTCGCGCTTTCCCCTGAGCCAGCGCGTGGTGCTGGGCACGTCGCTCGTGAAGGGGTTCGCGGCCGGTGGCGGCGCGTTCGTCTTTGCCTCGGCGGAGGAGCGCGACCGGGTGCGGCTGTGCGGGGGGCCGTACGTCTTCTCCGGCCCCATGCAGCCGCCCATGCTGGGTGCGGCCCTGGGCTCCGCGCGCGTGCACCTGTCGGACGAGATCGATGGGCTGCAGCGCACCTTTGCGGCCCGCGCCGCACTGACGGACACGCTGCTGCGCGAGCACGACCTGCCGCTCCTTCTGCGCAACGAGGGACCCATCTTCTTTCTGCGGATGGGGCGCGCCGAGGCGGCGATGACCGTCGCGGAACGGATGATGGAGGACGGCTGGCACATCACCATCAGCACCTACCCGTCCGTGCCGCAGCGGCGCGCGGGCATTCGCCTGGCCGTGACGGCGCTGCACACGCCGACGGAGATCCGCGGCGTGATCGAGGCCCTGGCGCGCCACGTTCCCCGCGCGCTGGCGGAGCACGGCATCAGCCGCGGCGAGCTGGACGAGCTGTATCACGATGCCGTGCCCGGGGAGTCGTGGGGCGGCCCGCGTCCCCGGGCGATCCCCGCTTCGCCCGTCGTGCGCGGGACGGAGACGCCGCTGCCGCAAGGATGGCGGGTGGAGGTGTGCGATACCATCGCGGAGGTGGATCGCACCGAGTGGGACAGATGCATGTCGGGGCGGGGCGCCAGCAGCTGGGACGCGCTGCGGATGGCGGAGGCGCTGTTCGGCGCGGATCAGCCGCTGCCTGAGCACCGATGGCGCTTTCGGTACGTCGTCGTGCGGCGCGGGGACGGCACGCCGGCGGCCGCGACGTACTTCAGCCGGTGCCTGCACAAGGATGACATGTTCTCAGACGCGCGCGTCTCGGCGGAAGTAGAGCGGCTGCGGCGCGCGGGCGACCCGTACCTGCTCAGCTCCGAGGTCGTCACGCTGGGCTCGTACCTGTCCGAGGGCGACCACCTGTTCCTGGACCGCGCGCACCCGGCGTGGCCGGCCGCCCTGGGTGCCATCCACGGGGAGATGATGCACGCCGCGCGCGAATGGAGCGCATCCGCCGTCATCCTGCGCGACTTCGCGGGCGACGACGGGGCGCTGGACGCGTGGATGGGCGCGCGCGACTTCGTGAAGCTCCCCATCCTGCACAGCCACCGGCTGGACCTGCGCGAATGGAGCGAGGAGGGGCGCGCCGCCCGGGCGGGGAGCCGCACCCGGCGCCTTCTACGCGACCTGCGCATCGCGTCGGAGGGATATCGCGTGGAGGTGTGGGGCGTGAACGGCCGCACGCCGGCGGATCCCGGCTTCGCGTCGCACCTGTATTCGCTGTACCGCGACGTCGCCGCGCGCGGGCTGCGCATCAACACCTACGCGCTCCCGGAGGACGTAATCCCGGCGCTGCTCGCGAATCCTTCGTGGGAGGTGGTGGCGCTTTCGAAGGCGGAGGGCGACGCGGAACGGCCCGTCTCCTGGTTCGCCGCGCACCGACAGGACGGACACTATGCCGCGTTCATGTGTGGCGTGGATTACGCGGACGTGACCGGCACGTCGTCCGGCGCGTACCGCCAGATGCTGCTGGCGATGATGCGGCGTGCCCGCGAGCTGGGCGCCCACACGCTGCACATGGGGATGGACGCGGAGGTGGAGAAGCGGCGCTTTGGTGCCGTGCCGCATCCCACCTGCGCGTACGTGCTGGCGCTGGAGCACGATGCCGGCGACCGACTTCAGGCCATCGCCACGGAGGTGGGGCTGCGCGTGGCGTGAACCGATCGGCGGAGGGACGGCGGATGTTCGACGAGCACCTCGCGCGCTGGGGGCTGATTCCCGACGGCGAGCCGATCACGACACACAGCAGCCGCCTGCTTCCCGTCCTGTGGGGCGGGGAGCCGGCCATGCTCAAGGTCGCCCACGCGCCGGAGGAGCGGGCGGGGGCGCGCCTGATGGCGTGGTGGGCGGGCGAGGGCGCCGCGCGTGTCCTGGCGCACGCGGGCGACGCGCTTCTGCTGGAACGCGCCACGGGCGCGGGCTCGCTCGCGGAGATGGCGCGCGGCGGCCGCGACGACCAGGCGACGCGTATCCTCTGCGCGGCCGCGGCCCGGCTGCACGCACCACGCGACCGGCCCACACCGGAGCTCGTCCCCCTGGCGCGCTGGTTCCGGGCGCTGGAGCCCGCGGCCGCGGCGCACGGCGGCACCCTCCTCCGCTCCCTTCAGGCCGCGCGCGAGCTGCTGGCCGATCCGCGGGACGTCACCGTCCTGCACGGCGACCTGCATCACGGGAACGTGCTGGACTTTGGCGCGCGCGGCTGGCTCGCCATTGACCCCAAGGGATTGATGGGCGAGCGCACGTTCGACTTCGCGAACCTGTTCCTCAATCCCGAGCCGCGGATCGCCCTGGCGCCGGGACGGCTGGCGCGGCAGGTGGACGTGGTGGCGGACGCGGCAATGGTGGAGTGCGGGCGTCTGCTGCGGTGGATCGTGGCTTGGTCGGGCTTGTCCGCCGCGTGGTCGCTGGAGGACGGTGACGATCCTGCCTTCGCGGTCGCCGTCGCCGAGGTGGCGGCTTCCGTGCTCTATCGGTAGGCCCAGATGATTAGCAGGATGCCCAGCAGGCCGATGAACATCCCGATGAGGCCATGCTTGGCGCCTCGCAGGTACGCGGGGATGCCGCAAGCAATCGCGATCACGCCCATCGGCACGGGAAAGATGAGCAGGGACAGCACGCCGCAGACGACGGCCACCCATCCCAGCGTGTTCCCCGCCTCCTCGTCGCGCTCCATGCGCTCGCGCACGGGATCGGGGCGGATGATGGGATGATGCACGGGGCCCGTGTGCACGTACTGCACGGGCCGGTTTCGCGCAGGCGTCTGGCCCAGCGGCCGCCTGCACGAGGCGCACTGCGCGTCTCCCGTGCGGTTCCACGTGCCGCAGATGCAGCGGTACGCCTGGTTCTCCGCGGCCGAGGCGGGCTCAATTGGAGCGGTGGGTGCTTCGATCCGCGTTCCGCAGCGCATACAGAACGAGGCATCCTCCGGCAGGGTCGTTCCGCAGCTGGGACAGGCGAGGCTCGGCATGGCGGGAAGGGATGGATGTCGGAAGGTGTGGCGGAGCCGGACGATGATGATCGTCGATCCGGATCAGCGCCGCAGGAGCGCGCGGACGGCGGATTCCGGATCATCCGCGCGCATGACGGCGCTGATGACGGCGACCCCGGCCGCGCCGGCGTGGAGCACGGGCGGTGCGTTGGCGATCGCGATCCCGCCGATGCCCACGACGGGAATGCGCACCGAAGCGGCCACCTCCGCGACACGCTCCACGCCCACGGCTTCTCCCGCGTCGGCCTTGCTGTCCGTCGCGTAGATGGGGCCGACGCCGACATAGTCCGCACCGTCCGCCTCCGCCCGCCGCGCCAGTTCGATCGTCTCCGCCGACACGCCGACAAGGAACCCGGGCGGAGCGATGCGGTGCGCCTGGTCCACGGGAAGGTCGTCCTGGCCCACGTGCGCGCCGTCCGCGCCCACGGCCAGCGCCACGTCCACGCGGTCGTTGATGAACAGCAGCGCGCCGGCCGCCTGCGTCTCCGCCAGCAGCGCCTGGGCGACGGCGGCCATCTCCCGCGCGGGCGCGTCCTTCATCCGCAGCTGGATGGCGGGCGCGCCGCCCCGCAGGGCCGCGCGGACCACGTCCACCACGCCGCGCCCGGGCCCGCAGTCCGGGTCCGTGACGACGATGAGCCGCAGCCGTTCCCCCAGGTCCTCGATCATCGGCCCGAAGGTGCCTGCTGCTGGCGTTGCGCGCGCATCTCCGCGCGGTAGCGGGCGACCTGGCGCAGGTGCTCGTTGTACGTGCGTGTAAAGACGTGCGTGCCGTTGGCCCGCGCCACGAAGAAGACGAAGTCGTGCCGCGCCGGCTGCAGCGTTGCTTCGATTGCGCCACGGCTGGGGGACGCGATGGGGCCCGGCGGCAGGCCGGCGTTGCGGTACGTGTTGTACGGATCGTCGGCCGTCTGCTGGATGTGGCGGCGCAGCAGACGGCGCTGGTGCTCGCCAAGCGCGTACTGTACTGTGGGATCCGCCTCCAGCCGCATCCCGCGCTTGAGCCGGTTGTGGTACACGCCAGCGATGGTGGGCCGCTCGGACCACACCTTGGCTTCCTTCTCGACGATGGATGCGAGCGTCACCACCTCGCGCTCGTTCATCCCCAGCACCTGGGCCTGCTGGCGCATGGCGGGCGTCCAGAGGCGCTTGTACTGGCCCGTGAGCTCGCGTAGGATGGCATCCAGCGACACGCCCATGGGAAAGACGTACGTCGCGGGATACAGGTAGCCCTCCAGCGTGGGCCCGGGGACGCCGTACTTGTTCGCCTGCGCGGGATCCATCAGCCGCGACAGCACCGAATCCGCTGGCTGCCCCGTGATCTGCGCGATCCGTGGCGCGATCCGGCGCAGCTCCCACCCTTCCGGGATCACCAGGCGCGTCTTGACCACGTCGCCCGTCGTGAGCTTGCGAAGGATGAGGTCGAACGCCGCGCCCGGCCGCACCTCGTACACGCCAGGCTGCAGCTTGCTGCCCACGCCCTTCATCCGCGCGTACGTCTTGAACATGCCCGGCGATCCGATGACGCCACGCGCGTTCAGCGTATCCGCCACGGCCGACATCCCGCTGCCGCGCGGCACGGTAAAGCGCACGGGCTGGCCCTGGCCCTGGCCGGAGCCGCAGGCGGCCAGGGCCAGGAGGGCGAGCAGAGGGAATAGGGAATAGGGAATAGGGAATAGCCTGCTACGGCTGATGCGTCTGATGCTCATTCGGAGCTCTCCTCCGCCTCGGCGGCAGCGCGATTGCGACGCAGGGCCAGGTATCCCTCCAGGATCACGGCCGCGGCGCCCGCATCGATGCGCTCCTTTTGCTCGCGATCGCTTTTCTTGAGCCCCAGGCCGCGGATGGCCCGTTCCGCGCGCACGGACGACAGCCGTTCGTCCATCCAGTGCACCGGCAGCCCCGTGCGCCGCGCTAGATCGTCGCCGAACGCGCGCACCTCCGCCGCCCACGCGCCCTCCTCGCCGGCAAGGTCCAGCGGCAGGCCGATGACGGCCTCGTCCGCCTCCTGCTGGCGCACCAGGTCCGTGATCTCGGGCCAGGGCGGGCGCTTGCCGGCGCGGCGTTGCAGCGTGGTGAGCGGCGTCGCGATGGTGCGCGTGGGGTCGCTCACCGCCACGCCGATGCGGCGCTCGCCGTAGTCGAATGCAATGGTGCGGGCCAAGGCGGTGCGTTGGTTACGGGTACGAGAGCTCGTAAGCGCAGGAAAGTAGCCCCTCCGCCGCAAACGGTAAACGGCCGCGGGCGGATGATACCTAGATACGTCTGCTGGTGCCGTCGCGATTCGGGTTACGTGATCGCTATGCGGGGGGTGAACACGTCCAACACTTCCGTTATACTATGCGCCCCTTCGCGGCCAAGTCGATTCGGCGGCACGATCCGGGGTTGACGCCGATGGTACAGGCTGATATCCTTTAGGGCTGTCGCTTGAACGGACGGCGGGCGGTGCGGGAAGCGGAATTCTGGATTTCCGCCTCTTGCTCGAAACGCCTAAGTGGTTTAGGTTGAAGGCGTTGCAAGAAAGTCGGCGGATGAAGAATTGGGAAACCTCTTCGCCGCCGCCCCTTGACCGGACAGGTCGAGGCTGATAGATTGAAGGGCTGCCACGAACGAGGCGGCTGGCGGCAGAAGGAGACGCGGCGGCCGGGTGAAACTGGCCGGATGCGAATGAAGCGAGTCAAGGGCTCGCGAGCTGTTTTTGAAAACTCGGGTCATTGGGAGTGCTTTGAAACGGGCGCCCCGTGGCGGCATAAGCCGAAGGCATCACGTCCTTCGCGGCCGCTGAACACGGGACGTGAACGTGAATTTTCCGAACGAAAGCAACGGACGAAAGTCCGGCGTTTCGTTCCAAGAGAGCTGTTTGAACTCATGGAGAGTTTGATCCTGGCTCA
>NZ_DASURI010000622.1:0-7615 GCF_036280135.1 Longimicrobium sp. | reverse complement strand
TCTCCGCCCGCGCCAGCAGCCCGATGAACGGCGCCAGCTCGGACGACAGCGAGACGTGCTCGAACCCCGCCTCGCGCAGCGCGTCCGCCAGCGCCCGCTCGTGCGCGGGGTCGCGGAACGCGTGCGCCAGCGCCACCGCCGCCGAGCGGATTCCGTCCGCCGCCAGCCGCTCCGCCGCCGCGCGCGCGTCCGCCGCGTCCAGGGGGACGAGCACGGCGCCGTCCGCCGCGCGGCGCTCCACGACCTCGACCGATTCGGCGTACAGCGGGTCGGGGCGGCGCACGTCTAGCGCGAACAGGTCCGGCCGCTGCTGCGTGCCGATGCGCGGCAGGTCCCCGAACCCGCGGGTGATGAACAGCGCCGTGGGCGCGCCGCGCCGCTCCAGCAGGGCGTTGGTGCCGCGCGTGGTCGCCAGGCGCATGGCCAGCGGCGGCAGCGCCGCGCCGAAGGGCGTCCCCGTCACCAGGCGCGCGGCCAGGATGGGCGCCTCTTCCGGCGAGCGGATCTCGACGGATGCGCCCGCGCGGACGCCATCCATCCCGCGCTCCAGCCGCATCCGCCCCGTCCGCGGATCGTAGTCACGGATGCGCGCCGGCTCGGCGTCCATGCCCAGGACGCGCATCTCCAGCCCGTCCACCACGCCCGGCGCCGCGCCCCACTCCTCGGCGATGCGCAGCGTGTCCGCCGATTCCACCGCGCGTACGACGGCGCGCAGCGCGCTGCTGCTGAGCACCTTGGCGCGCCGCAGCACGCCGCCGGGGTGAAGCGCCAGGCAGTCCGTGAAGGTGCCGCCCGTGTCGATCCAGATCTGCCAGGGAGACAAAGTGCGAGAGTGCGAGAGTGCGAAAGTGCGAAGTGCGAAGTGCGAAGTGCGAAAGTGCGAAGTGCGAAAGTGCGAAAGTGCGAAAGTGCGAAAGTGCGAAAGTGCGAAAGTGCGAAAGTGCGAAAGTGCGGAACGGAACGGCGGCCGGATTCGGGTCGGTGCGCGCCGCGCGGGGAGCGGCTACCCTTTCTCCGGCAGCATCCCGCCCCGGCACACGTGCTCGAAGACGAAGTCGAAGAGCGAGCTCTCGTTGATCGCCTCCCACGTGTACGGCGCGGAGTCTTCAAGGAACTCGATCCGGCCCTCGGGATCGTACTGCACCAGGCGCCACACGCGCACCAGCCCCCCTTCGCAGTCCATCTCCACCTCCCAGTTCGTCTCCGTGCCCGCCTGGTCGCCGTTCTCGGGGTTGTCCTGGAGCGCCTCCCACCGCATCCAGGCGCGCGTCACGTGCGTCCCCATCGTATCGGGGGCGACCTCCACGGACAGGCGTTCGCGCTCATTCTGGCCGATCACCTCCCAGCGCTGCTGCCCGTACCCGCCCGGCAGGGGCGCGTCCGGCGCGGCGGACTGCGCGCGGGTCACCGCCATGGCGCCGCAGCCCGGGCCCAGGATCAGCCCCGCCATCCGCCGTCCGTTCACCGTCGCCTGGATGCCCACGGGCCCGTAGCCCGCCGGCATCTCTCGCGCGTCGATGGGCCGCAGCACCAGCGCCGCGCCCGTGAACCGGCCCATCACGGGATAGCTGCCCGCGGGGACCTCCGGGTTCTCCGGCGTGGGCGAGAATTGAAAGGTGCCCTGGACGATGCCGTACGCATTGCCGCGCAGGTCCAGGTCCAGCGCGGTGACTCCCTGCGGGCACTCGTACGTGCCCGTCCAGCGGCCGGACAGCGCGGAGGCGTCGGCGGGCTGGGCGTGCGCGGGCGCTGCGGCGGCCAGCGCGCACGCGGGGACGATGATGCGGCGGATGAATGGGTGCATGATGGGGATGTCCGTGCGGAGGGGGATCTGAAGCGTCCTGCGGAAACCGCCCGCGCGGATGATACCACGGCCCCACGCCGGGGCGCCAGAAACGCCGCGCGGCCCCGGCGGAACGCATCCGCCGGGGCCGCACGCCGCCGATCGAAGGCCGATCGCCGATTACTTGTCGTCGCCCTCGGTGGGCGTGACGTTCACCTCGGGGGTGACGACCGTCTGCGTGTCGGTGCTCACCTCGACGTTGGCCGGGTCCACGTCCACCTTGGGCATCTCGCCGCCCTTGACGTCCACGTCCGGCAGCTTGCCCTCTTCCTCCACCTCGGCGGTGCAGGCCACGGCGCCAAGCGTAAGGGCCAGCGCGGCCATCGTCATGAGCCTCTTGAACATGGGTGTGTCTCCTGGGGTTGAAACGAACCTGCGGGGGTACCCGTTGAACACGAAGTAAGCAACGCGCGTGCCCAAGGTTTGTTCCCGCTGCCGATGGCGCTTGCCCGTCCGGCACGCCCCGCATACAATTGCGGGTCTGTACAACGGCGCCCCGGCGCCCCCCTCTGGCGGTATCCTGCCATGTCGCAGCCCTTTCCCGCGTCCGTGCCCGTCCCCCTGGAGCAGACGCGGCAGTCCGTCATCGCCCAGCTGGCCGAGCACTTTGCCGCGGACAACCTGTCCGTGGAGGCGCTGGAGGAGCGCCTGGACCGCGCGCACCAGGCCGCCTCGCCCGACGAGCTGCGCGCGCTGGTGAGCGACCTGCCCGCCGTGCGCCCCGGCGCGCCGCCCGTCTCGGCCCCGCGCACGTACGTGAGCCCCGCCACGGGCCAGCACGTGGCCGAGCGGCAGGTGATCGTGGGCATCATGGGCGGGGCGGAGAAGAAGGGCGTGTGGACGCCCGCCCGGCAGACGTTCGTGCTGGCCCTGATGGGCGGCGCGGAGCTGGACTTTCGCGAGGCGCGGCTGCCGCCGGGCGTTACCGAGGTCAACGTGTTCGCCATCATGGGCGGCGCCGAGATCATCGTGCCCCCGGGCGTGCACGTGGACATGAACGGCATTGCCCTCATGGGCGGCTTTGGGCAGACGGGCTACGCGCCCCCGCCCACGGACCCCGACGCGCCCATCCTGCGCATCGGCGGGTTCGCGCTGATGGGCGGCGTGGAGGTCAGCGTCCGCTACCCCGGCGAGCGGCCCCGCGACGCCCGCCAGCGCACCAAGCTGGAGCGCAAGGAGCAGCGCCGCCTGCACGGCGGCTGACGTCCGTCCCGCCCCGCGGTGGCCCGGGCCTCCCACCCGCCGGGCCGCCGCGCTCTCCGCATCTTTCCCCGTCCGCCACGCCATGTTTCCCGAAGACGTCGGCGCACTCGTATCCGCCATCGGGCTGTGGACGCAGACCGGCGGCGCGTTCCTGCTCGCGGGGCTGTTCACGGCCCTGCGGCGCAGCCATCCGCGTCCCCAGCCGTACTTTCGCGAGTGGACGCGCGCCTGGTACTGGCTGCTGGCGGCCCTGCTGGGCGTGGTGCTGCAGTACGGCTCCCTGCTGCCCGCGGGCGACACGCTGGCCGTGCGCGGCGCCAACCTGCTGTACCAGGGCGGCAAGCTCGTCTTCGTGGCGCACCTGGTGGCCGGCACCCTCAACTACGTGCGCGGCGTGCGCCCCCGCGACTTCCTGCGGCGGGCCATTCCCCTCATCCTCGTCTACGCCACCGTCACCGCGTTCCTCCCCGGCGTGCTGCTCAACGGGGTGATGCTGCTGCAGGCGCCGCTCATCGCCGGGCCGTTCATCCTGTGCGCGTGGCTGCTGCTGCGCCTGCCCCAGTCGCGGTCCACCATGGGCAGCCGGGCCACGGGCACGTTCTTTGGCCTCATTGCCGTGCTGTGGCTGGCGTACGCGTTCGCCTTTGCCCGCGACGGCATCCCCGCGCTCCGGGAGCCGGCGGGGTCGCTGGACTTTCTGCTGCAGTACAACAGCTACCTGGACCTGCTGCTGCAGATCCTGCTGGGCTTCGGGATGGTGGTGCTGCTGCTGGAGGATGCCAAGCGCGAGGCCGACGACGCCCGCGCGCAGCTGGCCCTGGCGCACGACCGCCTCAAGCGCGTGTCGCTGTACGATCCGCTCACGGGCGCCCTCAACCGCCGCGCGTACGACGAGGGCGTGGGGCTGGAGGCCGTGGGCGCGCGCTTCGGGACGGCGGTGATGCTGGACATGGACAACCTCAAGGCCGTGAACGACGCCTTTGGCCACGCCGCCGGCGACGATCTGCTGCGGCGGGTGGTGGAGGCCGTGCGCGGCAGCATCCGCCCCACGGACCGCGTGTATCGCTGGGGCGGGGACGAGTTCCTCGTCCTGTTTCCCGGCGCGCTGGCGGAGGACATGCTTCCCCGCATCCGCGCGGCGTTCCAGGAGGCCAACGAGGGCGCGGACGCGTCGCGCGAGCTGCTGGTGAGCCTGGGCGCGGCGGACTACGCGGGCGCCGAGGAGATCGCCGACGCCATCGAGCGCGCCGATCGCGCCATGTACGACGAGAAGGCCCGCAACCGCCGCGGGGCCCGTCCCGCCGTCCGCATCGCCTGAAAAAACGCATTCTTGCACGGCTTGGCGGAGTCAACGGGGTCGTTCAACCGTTGACTCCGTTCTCGTGCGGGGTTCGTTTGGGCGGATGGATGCGGATGAACAACAGGCGCGCGACGGGATGAGCGAGGCGGCCGCGGAGTCGTCGGCGGACGAGGACGAGGCAGTGGGGCGGTGGACGCGGCTGACGGCGCATCCCGCGGCGCCGGCGCTGCTGTTCGTGTTCGCCGTGGTGGAGGGATGCGTGTTCCCGGCGCCCACAGAGGCGCTGTACGCCGCGCTGGCCCTGGCGCGTCCGCGGCGGTCGTGGGCGCTGGCGGCCGTGGCGGCGGCGGGCAGCGTGGCCGGCGGGCTGATCGCGTGGACGCTGGGCGCGTGGCTGTACGACCGGGTGGGCGCGCGGGTGCTGGCCTCGTACGGGCTGGCAGACCGCGTGGATGCCGTGGGCGCCGCCTACCGCGACAACGCCGCGCTGGCGCTCGTGACGTCCGGCTACACGCCGGTTCCGTACGTGCTGTACGGCATCGTGGCGGGCGCGTCGGGGATCGGGCTGGGGACGTTCGTGCTGTTCTCGATGATCGGCCGCGGGCTCAAGTACGCGATCCTGGCCGGCATCGCGCGCGCCGCCGGGCCCACGCTGCGCGGGTGGATGGTCCGCAGCCGCGCGGTGCTGATCGCGGTTGTCGCCGTCATCGCCGCGCTGGTGGTGATGTCACTCGTGCGGTGAGGGCGGGAGGCGGGAGCGGGACGGCGGAGGGGAGAAGGACGCGAGAGGGGAAGGGATGCGGATGGGCGGAGGACCGGAAGGCGAAGGACTGTGAGACGGAAGGCGCGTCGCTGCGCGACGCGGGGCCCTCTCCCCCGCCGGCCTTCTTGCTCGTTCCTCGCAACGGCCGGCGACCCCTCCCCCAACTTCGGGGGAGGGGTTGTCACAGGGCGAGCGCTGCGCGCGAAGCCGAACCCGTGGAGGGGCTGCAGTTCTCCCCCTCCCCCGCGAAGCGGGGGCAGGGGGTCGGAGGGAGGGGGCCCTCCGCGGGCGAGAGATCCTTCACCAATCCGCTCCAGGCTCAGCGACCACGATCTGGTCTCCTCTCTGCGCGAGGAACGAGCGGAGAGAGGCCGGGAGAGGGGCGGGTCGCTCCCGGCGTGATCCGTCCGCATGCCCGGCGCTATCGCGTGCGCGTGCGGGTCACGTCCACGGTGCGGTTGCAGAAGGTGCCGCGCACGGTGTGAGTGCCCGTGGCGGGCGTCCAGGTGGCCGTGAGGTCCACGGTGCACGAGCCGCTCGCGCCCCCGGAGCGCGTCCAGTCAAAGCTGCCCTTTTGCGTGCTCGTGCGGGTGCCCGGCTGGCCGTCAGTCCACGTCTGCTGCGAGGTGAGCTGCACGGCCGGCGTCGTGGTGATGGTCAGCGTGCCGCCCTCGGGGCCGCGCCGCGCGGGAAACGTGCACGCGGCGTCCGTGCGCGTGGCGCTGAACGAGACGCTGCCGCCGCCCTGTCCGTCTCTCGTCGCCTCGCGAGTGCCCTGCACGGTGGCCGTGCCGCCGGACGGGCACGCGCGCGTGCTGGTGAACGTGGTGGTGTTCGTGGCCCGCGCGACGGAGCCGGGGAGCAGGGCCGCGCTGGGGCCGCCGGAGCCGTCGATGACATCGGCGCCCACGCCGTCCCAGGCGTAGGCCAGCTCCTGCGCCTCGGCCTGGGTAAGCGCGGACGTGGAGTCGCCGCCGGTGGGGGAGCCTCCGTCGCACGCGGCGAGGGCCGCGAGCGCCATCAGGACCGGGAACACGTGCTTGTGCGCCATCGTCGTCCTCCGTGGAGTGTGGGGGGCGGGGAACGCGTCCGCCGCGTCCCGTGCAGACACAATACAGCGCCCTCGCCGCGCGCGTTGGGCAATGCCGATCATCGATCAACCCGCCCGCGGATAGACCCCTCAGTTCTCCCCCTCCCCCGCGAAGCGGGGCAGGGGGTCGGGGGGAGGGGGCCCTCCGCGGGCGAGAGATCCTTCACCAATCCGCTCCAGGCTCAGCGACCACGATCTGGTCTCCTCTCTCCGCGAGGCACGAGCGGGGGGAGGCCGGGAGAGGGGCGGCTTGCTCCCGGCGCGAGCCATCCGCATGCCGCGACGAAGTTCTCCCTTCCCCCATGCCGTTTATGGGGGAAGGGTCGGGGATGGGGGGCGCTCGCCCGCCGCGCGATCCCTCCTCCCCCGGCCGGCGCCCGTCCTTCCCCATCCACGGAATGCGACACGCGTTGAAGTCGGCCCTTCGTGGTGTTAAATTCCGCGGCTGGACCATGATCCCGAAGAGCCGACCATGAGCAGTTTGAGCGAAGAGGTCCGCCGGCGGCGGACCTTTGCCATTATCAGCCACCCCGACGCGGGCAAGACCACCCTTACCGAAAAGCTGCTGCTTTACGGCGGGGCCATCCACCTGGCGGGGAGCGTAAAGGCGCGGCGCGCGGCACGGCACGCCACCAGCGACTGGATGCAGATGGAGCAGGAGCGCGGCATCTCCGTGACCTCCTCCGTCCTGCAGTTCGAGTACGACGGCCGCGCCGTGAACCTGCTGGACACCCCTGGCCACCAGGACTTCAGCGAGGACACGTACCGCACGCTCATGGCCGCCGACAGCGCCGTGATGCTGCTGGACAACCGCAAGGGCGTCGAGGAGCAGACGCGCAAGCTGTTCGAGGTGTGCCGCCTGCGCCGCACGCCCGTGTTCACGTTCGTCAACAAGTGCGACCGGCCGGGTGAGTCGCCGCTCAAGCTCATCGACGACGTGGAGCGCGAGCTGGGAATGCGCTGCTACCCCATGATGTGGCCCATCGTGGAGGGCGACCGCTTCGTGGGCGTGTACGACCGCGCCACCACGCTCGTGCACCTGTTCGAGCGCGGCGAGGACCACGGCCAGAGCCGCATCGACCAGTTCACGGGCTCGCTGGACGACACGCACATCCAGGAAGCCATTCCCGAGAGCGCGCTCAACCAGCTGCTGGAAGACCTGGAGCTGCTGGACATGGCCGGCGGCGAGTTCACCCGCGAGGCGTTCCTGGCCGGCGAGGTGTCGCCCGTGTTCTTTGGCAGCGCGCTCACGAACTTTGGCCTGGAGCCGTTCCTGCGCCGGTTCCTGGAGCTGGCGCCGGCGCCCACGCCGCGCGTGGCCAGCACGGGCGAGGTGGACCCGCTCAAGCCGGAGTTCACGGGCTTCGTGTTCAAGATCCAGGCGAACATGGACCCCAAGCACCGCGACCGCATCGC
>NZ_DASURI010000621.1:0-3671 GCF_036280135.1 Longimicrobium sp. | reverse complement strand
GACCGAAGGATCTTGTGTCCAAACCACGGGGCCGGCTTCATGCCTGGAAGCCGGCCCCGAGTCTCGCATACAAGATCCTTCGTCGCCGCCATGGATCAAGCCCAGGCAGGCATCGCGCGGCGGCTCCTCAGGATGACGCTTCGAGCCCGAGGTTTAGCAATACCCTATGAGGGAGCGTTGCGCACGACGTGAACGCGCGCAGGACCTTGGCGCGGTCGAGGGATCTTGTGTGCGAAGCGTAAGGCCGGGATACGTGCCCTGGAGCCGGCTTGTCGCTTCGCGGGCACGATCCTTCGTCGCCGCCATGGATCACCGACCGGGCAGGGTTTGCGCGGCGGCTCCTCAGGATGACCGCTTTCGAAGCCCGAGGTGTGGCAACCCCCTCTCCGGGGCGCATCACGTAGCGACGTCTCCGCGCGCGCGGGCCGGCCGGCGTTGTCCGGGGCTGGAGGGGTGCGGAACGGCCCCGGAGAGCGATCTCCGGGGCCGTTTTGCATCGTCCGCCGCACAGGGGCGGCGTCAGTTGCCGCCGGGCGCCGTGGGCAGGGGGATGGCCGCCGTGGGGCCGGGGGTGATCCACACCTCAAAGACGCGGTTGCTGGCGCGGGTCTGCGCCTGCTGGTCGTCCGTCTGCGGCGCGCTGCTCTGGATGCCGCCGTACAGCCATCCCACCCGCGTGGCGGCGTTCCCCGGCAGCGCGTCCAGGTACACCACCTCCGTCTCCGCGTCCATCTGCAGGCCCTGCTCCTCGAGGATCACCCGCGCGTCGGCCCCCAGCAGCTCCGGCAGGGTCCACGGGAACGCCCACTGCCGCGTGCCCGACGCATCGACCGCGATGACCGACACGTCGTCGATGAACGGGAGGCCCGTGTCGATGTGCAGCTGCTTGCGCTCGTTGTCGTACGAGTAGAGGCTGATGCCCCCGAAGAGCGTGGTGTACATCGCGCGGCGCGCGCGGTCGTACAGCAGGAGCGAGGCCGCGTCGTACTGGCTCATGGCCTGGAAGAACGAGCTGTCCACCGTGGCGGTGTTGCCGCTCACGTACACGGGCACGCGGTACGCCGCATCCTGTCCGGGAACGAACACGCCGCCGTACACCGCCAAGCGCCGACTGCCCTGCGGATCGAACGCGCCCACCACGTTCAGGTCCCGCCGGTGAAAGTTGCGGGCCCACGCGTTGACGTCCCCGGTGATGACCGTCTCCGCGGTGAATGCCAGCGACGGCGGGGGCGTGATGTGCCCCACCTGGATGCGCTCCGTGTAGATCTGGGTGAACTGGTCCCAGTTGCCTGGGTCGGCCGAGTACAGGCCGTCGAAGCGCTGTCCCATCACCAGGTAGAAGCGCCCGTCGAGCTTGTTGAGCTGCCCGCCCGTCACCTTCCACGAAAAGTCGCTGCGCCGCGTGACGGTGCCGGCCAGGCTCCCCCCGGACTTGACCGCGTTGATCATCGCGGGGACGTCCACGGCCAGCAGGGTGGGAAAGGTGACCATGCTGTCCGTGCGGCTGTCGTGTCCGTATCCGCCGATGAGGTACAGCCAGCGTCCGTCCTGGTACGCGTTGGCGTTGGTCACCGTCAGCGCGTCGGCGATGGAGTCGGGGAGCGACCGCACGGAGGCGCGCCACACCTGCTGCCGGCCCGGGTTGACGACGTAGACGCTGTCGTTGGCGCCCGTGACGGGAAACGCGTTCACGAGCGTGGTGTCGATGCTGTGCAGGCCGCTGCGGCGCCCCGTGAGCAGCAGCCACTCGCCGCCGTTCTGCGCCACGGCGAACGAGTGCAGGGCGGGCATGTCGGGCAGGGTGACTGAGCGCAGCTGCACGGTAAAGGGCAGGGCGCCCTCCGTGGGCGTGGTGGTGCCGCTGGGGGGCAGCCCCTGCGCGTTCTGCTGCCCGCGGGCGGGAAGCACGAGCAGGGCGGCCGCCATGACGGCGGCGGCGAAGGTGCGGATGATCATCGTTCGCGTTTCCTGGCGTGGAGGTCGGTTCCCCTGGACGTGGTCATCGTGGGTGGCGCGCGTGCGTGGGCAGGGCGGCCGCGGGCCGGTCCGGACGGCCGCCGGCCACCCGGGTGCTCACGGCTGCTGCACCAGGGCGGACTTGATGGCGCCGGGGCCCCCCTGCTCCGGCGGGCTGGGCTGGCGCGGCGTGCCGGACGGCGCAAAGCCCGCCGGCTGCGTTCCCTCGGGGCATCCCGCCCGCACCCACGCCGCGAACGCCTGCCGGCGCGGGCCCGACAGGTCGCGGGTCACGGGCATGTGGTTGGCGTCCGTGCGCGGAAGGGCGAACACCTCGTCCACCAGCTGCGCGCCCGTCTTGCCCGTTCCCCGCACGGGCCGGACGAGGGTGCCGTAGTCGGAGATGTCCAGGATGTCGCGCATTCCGGGATACAGCCGCGCGTAGCCGTACATCCACGGCTGGATGTCGGTCCACCACGTGGGCGGGTCGCTGGCGGGTGCAAAGGCGTCAAAGACGAGCACGGCCTGCGCGGGCACGCCCATCATCCCCACCATCACCTGGTTCCACCACGGGCCCGTGAGGTTGTAGACCTGCCCGTCGATCCCCGTCCGGTCCGGCGTGGGGGGCGGGTTGGTGCCGCCCGTGAGCGTGGCCTGCGCCGCGCCGTTCACCGTCGTCACGGTCGCGGGCGTGGGCTGCCCGTTCACCAGGAGCCCGGCGGGGTCGGTTCCGCCCACCTGCGGCGGCTTTCCCGTGTTGTCGGAGTTGTTGGGAATGAGCGTGGGCTGTACGGTCATGTCCGTGTTCCACGGCTGCCCCCACTGGCGCGCGTAGAAGGTGACCGTGGCGGACTCGCCCGGATCCAGCCGCAGGAACTGGGGGTCGATGGCGCCCCAGGTGCCCGACGCCGCCTCGGTGATGGTGCCCGACGCGCCGCCGGGGCCCGTTCCGCTCACGCGCACGGGCCGGCTGGCCACGAGGGCCGCCTGATCCGCGTTCAGCGGCACCTCGTAGATCCCCGCCGTCCGCGTGTACGTGTCCAGGTCGTAGGGGAGCGTCTGGGGCAGGGTGACGTTCTTTCCGTCCGGGTCCAGCGTCACGGTGAGGGTGTCCAGCGCGAAGCCGGCGCCGTACCGGTCCGTGGTGGCCACCGAGTTGCCCAGGTCCAGCACCAGCACGCCGCGCTTGTCGTCCAGCTGAAAGGGGGCCATCCACATCAGCGCGAGGAACTGCCCGTCCAGGCGCCGCTTGCCCAGGAAGCGGACCGGCTCGCCCGCGTAGTACGGGCCCACCGTGGCCACCATCCGTCCCCACCCGAACCCGGCCGTGCCGAACTTGCCGTTGTAGCCGTCCACGGCCCACTTGAGGCTCAGGGTGTTCCCCGCCTGGTGCCGCAGCGCCTGGAGCACGGGCGAGCCGGAGATGTCTCCCCACTCGCTCACCTGGATGACCGTCTGGAAGTAGCCGCCCGAGGTCTCGATGCCGCCCGCGCCCTGGTGCGCCACGCGCCCCCACACGTCCGTAAGGGCGCACTCCGCCACCGTGCCCGTGAACGCCGTGCCGCCGCCCGCCAGCGTGAGCGACACGGTCAGCCCCCACACCTGGCTGAGCATCTGCTGCTGCGGGTCCAGGTCCACCAGCTTGCCCTTGTACGGCTTGTCGACGCTCACCAGCGTTCCGCCAATGAGCGCGTCGCCCGCGGCGACGGGATCGC
>NZ_DASURI010000620.1:0-8006 GCF_036280135.1 Longimicrobium sp. | reverse complement strand
ACGAACAAGCAGACGCTCGATCTGTTCGAGTTCCGTCCGATTCATCGCCTGTCTCGCCTGTCGAATTTGGGATTGGGGGGCCGGCACGATGATCCATCGAATAAGGCCTTCCCGCGGCGGGGGACGCGCCGGACGAACATCCGTTCACCGGCGCGGCGCGGAACAGCCTGGAAATGTACCACGTTGAGGGCTTTTTGTTCAACCCTCGGAGCGTTCGGGAACGATGAGGAGAGGTGTGCTCCGCGCACGGGGAGCAGCCGGGGTCCCGCGGGCGCGGGACCCCGCGTCCGTCAGCCGCCGAAGTAGCGCTGGAAGAGACGCACCACGTCGTTGCCGTTGGCCCACAGCATCAGGCCCACGACAATGATGAGCCCCACGTGCGACAGGCGGATGCGCGACTCCACCGACAGCGGCCGGCCGCGCACGGCCTCGATGGCCAGGAACATCAGGTGCCCGCCGTCCAGGATGGGGATGGGCAGCAGGTTGAGCACGGCCAGGTTCACGGACAGGAACGCCAGGAACCACAAAAAGGTGGCCGGCCCCTGCTGGGCGCTCTCGCCCGACGCCTCGCCGATGGCCAGCAGGCCGCCCAGGTTGCGCGGCGACAGCGCACCCGTGAACAGGTCCCGCAGCGTGACCATGAGCGTCTTGATCATCCGCCCCGTCTCGGCGGTGCCGTACGACAGCGCCTCGCCAAAGCCCAGCGTGCGGTAGGCCGTCTGGGGCAGTCCCGCCGCGCCGATCTTGCCCACCGTCTTGTCCTGCTCCTTCTCGGCGCGGGGCGTGAGCGTGACCTCGCGCCGCGTGCCGTTGCGCTCCACGACGACGGCCAGGGGCTTGCCGGGGCTGGCCCGCACCCGCTCCACCGCCTCGGGCCAGGTGCGGATGGGCTGCCGGTCGATGCTCACGATGCTGTCGCCCGCCCGCAGCCCCGCGTCCGCCGCGGGCTGGTCGGGATTGAGCTGCCCCAGCACGGGCGCCGAGAGGGGCTGCAGGGCCCCCACCACGCTGTCGCGGCTGCCGCCCGGCGCGGGCAGCTGCAGCGTCACGACGGGCCGGCCCTCCAGCCCCAGGGCCACGGGGCCCGCCGGGGCCGCCAGAAGGGCGTCCTGGATCTCGTTGTAGTTGGCCACGGGGCGGCCGCCCACGGAGACGACCCGCGCCCCCAGGGGCACCTGCGCCACCTGCGCCGTGGAGCCGCCCAGCGTGGTGATGGGCGCCAGCCGGGTCTCGCTGATGTAGGGCTCGCCCTGCGCGAACGCCAGGACGATGTTGGCCAGCAGGGCGAACAGCAGGTTCATGATCACGCCCGCCGAGATCACCCAGGCGCGGGCCCACAGGGGCTTGGCGTCGAACGTCCGCGACGGGTCCACGGGGGGCGCCTGCTCGCCGCCCTCCAGCACCTCCATGGCCTCGTCGTCCTCCATCCCCGCCATCTTCACGTAGCCGCCCAGGGGGATGGCGGAGATGACGAACTCCGTCTCCCCCCAGTGAAAGCCGGCCACGCGAGGGCCCAGCCCCAGCGAAAAGCGCGGCGCGGCGATGCCCACGGACTTCGCGGCGAACAGGTGCCCGAACTCGTGGATCAGGATCAGGACCGAGAGGGCGACGACGGTCGCCAGGATGGACATCAGCACGGGGCCAGCCGGGTCAGGTAGGTATGCGCGGCGCGCCGGGCCCAGGCGTCGGCCTCGCGCACGTCGTCCAGCGTGCGCACGGGGCCGCCGGGCCAGCGCTCCAGGGCGTCGGCGATGGAATCGGCAATGCCGCCAAAGGGGATGCGACCCGCCAGGAACTCCGCCACCGCCACCTCGTTGGCCGCGTTGAACACCGCGGGGGTCGTGCCGCCGTGCAGGCCGGCCCGCACGCCCAGGGCAAACGCGGGAAAGCAGTCGTCCCGCACGGGCTCGAACGTGAGCGTGCCCGCCGCCACGGGATCAAAGCGGCGGCTGTCGTACGGCAGCCGCTCGGGGTACGCCAGGGCGTAGAGGACGGGCAGCTCCATCGTGGGAAAGCCCATCTGCGCCAGGACCGATCCGTCCACCGTCTCCACCATGGAGTGGATGATGGACTGCGGGTGCACCACCGCCTCGATGCGCGCGTACGGCACGCCGAACAGGAAGTGCGCCTCGATCACCTCCAGCGCCTTGTTGGCCAGCGTGGCGCTGTCGATGGTGATCTTGGACCCCATGTCCCACGTGGGGTGCCGCAGGGCGTCCGCCGCCGTCGCCGAGCTGATGAGCTCCGGGGCCCAGCAGCGGAACGGCCCGCCCGACGCCGTCAGGATCAGCCGCCGCACCTCGCCGGGCCTGGATCCCGCCAGGCACTGGAAGATGGCGCTGTGCTCGCTGTCCACGGGGATGAGCTCGCCCCCGCCCCGCTCCGCTGCCTGCAGCACCAGCGGCCCGCCGCAGACGAGCGACTCCTTGTTGGCCAGCGCCACGCGCTTGCCGGCTTCCAGCGCCGCCAGCGTGGGCTCCAGCCCCGCGGCGCCCACGAGCGCGTTGACGACGATGTCGGCGTCGGGGTGCGTGGCGGCCTCCAGGAGCGCCTCGCGGCCGGACGCCCACCGCGTGGGGCCGCCGGCGTCCGCCGGCACTTCGGCGTCGGAAAGGACGGCGAGCGACGGGCGGTGGCGGGCCACCAGCCCGCGGAGGGCGTCCGCGCTGCGGTGGGCCGTGAGGGCCACGGCGCGAAAGCGGTCCGGGTGCTGGGCCAGCACGGCCAGCGCGCTGGCGCCGATGCTGCCCGTGGCGCCCAGGATGGCGACGCCCTTCATCGTCCTACCACTGCCCCACGAAGAGCGTAAAGAAGGCGTACCCCAGGGGCAGGGTAAACAGCAGCGAGTCAAAGCGGTCCAGCGCCCCCCCGTGCCCCGGCAGCAGCGTCCCCGAGTCCTTCACGCCCACGTCGCGCTTCCACAGGGACTCGGCCAGGTCGCCCGCCTGCGCGGCCACGGACACCAGGAGCCCGAAGAAGGCCCCCTCGGCCACCGTGGGCACGTAGGTGTTGAACCGCTCCATGAAGAGTGAATATGCCGCGCCGGCCAGCAGGGTTCCCACGACGGCGCTCAGGGCGCCTTCCACGGTCTTCCCGGGGCTGACCTTGGGGATCAGCTTGTGGCGGCCCAGCGCCCGCCCCCCGAAGTAGGCGAACGTGTCGCTCACCCACGTCAGCAGCACGGGGGCCAGGAGGATGGCGGAGGCGTGCAGCGGGTCGCGCACGCCGGGTAGGTGGCGCAGGAACAGGCCAAAGCCCAGCAGGGCCGCGTACCCCGCGCCGAAGACCGTGACGGCCACGGAGAGCAGGGGCTCGCCCTCCACGCCCCGCGCCCAGATGGCGGCCGCGGCCACCACGACGGTGAGCAGGAGGAGCGTCCACGCCGGCACAGGCGACGACAGCCCGGCCGTGGGCGTGATACCCATCGCCAGGACGACGAGCGCCGCGCCGGCCATGCCGGGGACCTCCAACGGGCGGGGGCCCTTTCGGGCGGCCATGCGGTACGTCTCGCGGGCCGTGAGGGCCGCGCAGAGCGCCAGCAGGGCGGCCAGGAACCATCCACCGAGGTAGATGGCGCCCAGGGCCAGGATCACACCGGGAATCGCGACGAGGACGCGGGTGCGCGTCTCGGATGCCGCCACGGGAGGGCCCTTCAGCTGGCCAGCACGCGGCCGAACCGCCGCTCGCGCTGCTGGAAGTCGAGGATGGCGCGGAACAGGTGCTCGCGGCCAAAGTCCGGCCACAGCACGGGCGACACGTACATCTCCGTGTACGCCAGCTGCCACAGCATGAAGTTGCTGATGCGCATCTCGCCGGAGGTGCGGATGAGCAGGTCGGGGTCCGGCACGTCGGCAAAGTACAGCTGCTCGGCGAACAGCTCCTCGTCGATCTCCCCGGGCATGAGCGTGCCCTCGCGGACGCGCTCGGCCAGCCGCCGGGCGGCCGTGACGATCTCGTCGCGGGCGCCGTAGCTGATGGCCAGGTTCAGCCGCATCTTGGGCCCGCCGCGCGTGTGGTCCACGATGGACTGGATGGCGGCGCGGGTGCGGGGCCCCAGGCGGTGCAGGTCGCCCACGGCGCGCACCTCGATCCCCTTTTCCTTGAGCTCCTTGCGCTCGCGGCGCACGTACAGCTCCAGCAGCGCCATGAGCGCCGACACCTCGCCCTGGGGGCGCTGCCAGTTCTCGGAGCTGAAGGCAAAGAGGGTGAGCACCTCCACGCCGGCGTCGCCGGCGGCTTCGACGGCGGCGCGCACGGACGTCATCCCGGCGCGGTGGCCAAACTCGCGCGGACGCCCGCGCTCGCGCGCCCACCGCCCGTTGCCATCCATGATGATGGCCACGTGCCGCGGGATCGTCCCGTTCAGCCGGATCTGATGAAGGAGCTGCTCAGAAGACATTCCGGTAAGATGGACGCGCGGCAGAGGTTTGTCAAAGCAAGTGCTTTAGCACCCGGCTCCCCATCGCAGCATCCGGGCCGGACGCTCCGACGGTCTTCGCGCGGCGCGGCGGCTTGCTTCGGCGGGCGGAGGAAGGGCGTTTTCCCACACGGAGCCGCGGCGGGCGCGGAGAGCGACAGCGGCGCCCCCGCGTGAGGATTCGATTAGCGCGCCGCGAATCCGATTACAGCGGATTTCCTGGATCCGGAGTCGTTTCTCACCCGTGCTGTCATTCCGGGTCGGCCGGCGCCGGCTGGGACTGTCCTTCGTACCCTATCAGGCGCCGGCCGAATGACAGCATGGGCGAGAAACAACTTCAAACCCATCCCGGATCGCGCCTTCATCCACGCCCGACCAGGGGCGCTGACTCACTCCTGCGGGGCAGGCGGCGCGGCGGGCGTGACGGGGGCGACGGACTCGTCTTCCAGGCGAATGCGCAGGGCGCCGTCCTGGCGGACGAGGAGCGCCGTGTAGCGAAAGCGCATGGGCAGCTCGCCCGCGCGCAGCGTCCAGAAGAAGTGGCCGTTGACGACGACGGCGTCCGGCCCCGCGGGCTCGAACACCAGGTTCATCCACTCGAACGCCGCCGGCGGCTGCCAGCGCGTGCGGTACTGCTCCCGCAGCTGTTCCCACGGCACCAGCTGGCGCTCGGCGTTGAACATGAAGTGCACGCCGCGCCGGTCGTAGCGGTCCGCGATGGCCTCGCGGCTGGCGGCCGCCAGGTCGCGCCCGTACGCGTCCATGAACGCGCTCGCCTCGGCGATGAGCACGCTGTCCGCGGCCTGCGCGGCGGCGGGGACGGCGGCCAGGGCCACCAGCAGCACGAGGGGCGCGAGCGTTCCGGAGAGAAAGGGCATGTCGGACCGGGTGTGGTGGGGAGGGGTCAGGTAACCCGCAGGAGGAGGGCGGCGCCCCCGAGAACGACGAGGGTCAGCAGGATGGCCTTCCCCGCCCGGGGCCGCACGCGCCGTTCGCGGACGAGGGCGGCTTCGTCCAGGTAGTAGCGTCCGGGGCTCGCCCGGACGATGACGCCGCGCCGCAGCAGCGAATCAAACTGCGCGTCGCGGGCCGGCTCGTCCAGTGCGATGGGGATCGCGCGGCGCGGCGAGCGGACGGGTGCGGCGCGGGGCGGGCGCAGCAGCGTTTGCTGCGCCGCGGCCAGCATGGCCGTGAGGATGAACAGGGCGGACGGGACGGCCATGGAATTCCTCCGCGTCAGGACGCGATCTCCAGCACCTGCGCGCCTTCCCACGTCTCGCCCTCGGCGAGGGTGACGGGGGCGGCGGCCTGCGCAGCCTCCACGCAGAGCATCTCCCGCTCCTCGCCGGCCTCCATGTCGGGGAACGCGGCCGCCTTGTCCGCGCCGGGGTTCCAGATCACGGCGTCCGCGAATCCCTCCGAATGGACGACGATCGTCCGCCCGCCGGCCTCGTCGCGGACGCGCAGCTCGCGGGGCGCGTCGACGTACACGCGGTCGATCTCGCCGGGGATGCGGAGCGGATCCGCATCCTCCGTGAACGTCCCGCCGTCGCGCAGCTTGTCGCGGTAGCTCAGCCCGCGCAGCCCCGCCACGCTCGCCTGCCCCACGTCCGCCACGCGCAGGTAGGTGTGCAGGGCGGACGTGAACGAGAACGGCTCGGAATCCACGTTCCGGATGGAGAGGTGGATGGCGAGCCGCCGCTCCTCCAGCTCCACCGCGAGCTCGGCGGCGAAGCGGTGGGGCCAGATGGCGCGCGTGAACATGCTGTAGCGCAGGCGAAAGACGACGCGCGTGTCCGACGTTTCCACCGCGTCCCACTGCTCCGTGCGCGCGAAGCCGTGCTTGGGCAGCGGGCCCTGCTCGGCGAACTGGGGGAAGATGACGGGCACGCCGCCGCGGATGGCCCTCCCCGGGGTAAAGCGCGAGGCGCGGCTCAGGAACAGCGCCTCGCCGCCGCCGGCCGGGATCCACGACGTCACGTGCGCCCCGTTCCGGCGCACCTCCGCCGACGCACCCGACGGGTGCACGAGCCGGATCACTTCCATCCTCTGCTCCTCGCTTGGTTGTGTTCTGCCGTCGCGCGTTCTCGCCCGAACTGCCGGCCCGGATCGCACGCCGCGTCATCCCGGGGAGACGCCGCGCAAGTCTTTCGCCCGTCTGCTTTCATGGCGCGACGGAAGATCAGGCACCGCCCGGAAGCAGCGTCCATGCACGGGAGCGGCCGCAGAGGATCGCACACAAGATCCTTCGGTCGCGCCCAGAGTCCTGCGCCCGGCGAGTTGCGCGCGGGCGCTTCCCTCAGGATGACGCAGTGGCGCGGTGAGCGGTTTTCAGCAATGCGTCGTATCGATCCGAACGCTCGTGCACGAAGGCAGCCTCCGCGTGAGCGCCCCCTCCGCTCGCCCAGGCTCGCACCTCCCCCCAAAAACCCTGGGGGAGGTTGAACAACAACGTGCGGATGCGGATCAGTCGTGGAACTCGACCTGCGCCGGGGTGCGGACGCGCATCACGGATTTCTGCCGGAAGCGGCGCTTGTACTCCGCCGCGATCTCCTCGAGCGCGGCATCCACCGCGGCGGCGTCGGCGTGGTAGATCTCCAGGACGAAGCTGGATTCCCGGACGATGACGCCGGCCGGGTCGCGCCACTGCCCTTCCCCGCGCAGCACCGTGAGCCCGTCGGGAAAGCGCGGCGTCACCACCTCCGCCAGGAACGCCGTCCACGCCGAATCCGACACGGTGCCGCCACCCGGGATCGTCCGACCAAGGTACAGCCGGTCCGCCATCCACGCCTCCACCGCCGGCGCGGACGACGGTGGATGGGCGCGGACGGCGGGCGCGCAGGCACCCAGCGCCAGCGCGAGGGCCAGGCACGCGCCCCGGATCCGCATCCGCCGCGGCGTCACGGCCGCGACGCCGCGCGCGAGACGAGCTCCACGGCCCGCTCCAGCAGCTCGTCGCGGCCGGCCGCCACGCCGGCGCGCGTGCGCTCCAGCGGCACCGTGGGCGCGATGCCCACGCCGTGGTGCCGCGAGCCGTCGTGCTTGAGGACGCGCATGCCCGTCCATCCCACGCCGTAGCCGCCGGGCAGCGTCAGCGGGTTCACGTTGCCGTTGGTCCCCGCCGTCGCCCCGCCGACGATCTCGCCCAGGCGGTACGCCTCCACGATCCCCATCACCGACTCCGCGTAGCTGATGGCGCGCCCGTCCGTGATGAACACGCGCGGCGCGGCCAGGTACGGCGCCGCCGGCCGCAGGTCCCACCCCGGGCGCTGCTCGTAGCGCAGGTCCGCGCGGTCCGGACGGGTGGTCACGGGGATGTGCCACTGCGCGCTCGTGACCGGCTCGCGGACCAGGTGCCCAAAGAAGGTGGCGGCGTTGAGCCCCGATGGATAGCCCCGCATGTCGAAGACGATGCCAGACGCGCGCTCCAGGTCCGGCAGCGCGGCCTGGAACGCCTGCGTCGTCAGGCGCGTCATGTCCACGTACCAGATCCCGGGGCGCAGCTGCGTCACCGGCTCCGGCCGGGGCTCCGTCATGGGCGTCCGCGGCTCCAGCCGGCGCAGGGTGACAGTCGCCGTGTCGCCGCCCA
>NZ_DASURI010000619.1:0-4422 GCF_036280135.1 Longimicrobium sp. | reverse complement strand
AAGAGCATTCGCCCCACGCGGCATCAGGCATTCGCTTACCGCCATCGCCCTCTTCGGTCCGCGGGACCGCGCGGGTCGGGCGGGTCGGGCGGGTCGGGCGGGTCGGGCGGGTCGGGCGGAAGGGAGTGGATGCGAGTCAGCGCGTCGACTACATTGTCGGCAACATACGCGGCGCGTGCGGCGTCTCACCGTCCGGGCAGAGCATCCGAATCTTTCCTCCTCCGCTTCCCATGATGCGATCCGCCGATTCTCATCCCCCTGTCCGCCGACTCGGCCGGGCGCGCTCGATCCTGGTCCGCTGCATCGCGTCGATCGCGCTCATTGCGCCAGGGGCGGCGCGCGCGCAGGTGCCGGACATGGACGCGCGCCTGGAGCGGGCGGAGACGTATCACGAGGCGCTGCGGACGCTGGCCGGCGGGCGCGTGCGGCCCGTGTGGGTGCCGGGCGAGGAGGCGTTCGTCTACCGCGCGGAGGCCGGGCCCAACGCGGGGCAGTGGCTGCGGGTGGATGCCCTCCGCGGCACCTCCGCGCCCGTCGCGCCGGAGCAGCGTCCGCCTCAGCCCACCCCGCCCGGGCTGAACCGGATCGCGCGCGACGGCGCCACCCTGCGCATCCTGCGCTCCGACGGCGGCGACGCCGCGCGGCTGACGGACGGGCGCGACACGACGTGGCAGGTGGTGCCGGGCGGATGGCACCCCGGCGGCCGCTGGTTCGCCGCGATCCGCTCGGTTTCGGACGGCGTGCACACGGTGCCCGTCATCGACTACTCCACGCCCATGGAGCGCGTGGAGCCCGTGGAGTATCCCAAGTCCGGCACGCCGCTGCCCGTGATGACCGTCCAGGTGGTGGACGCGGACTCCGGCGGCCTGCGCGCGGCGGACCTGGACACGCGCGACGCGTACGTCTGGGTCGCCGGCTGGCGCGCGGAGCCGGCGGAGCTGCTGGTGATCCGCATGACGCGCACGGGCAAGGAGATGGCGCTCTTCGCCGTGGACCCGCGGACGGGGCGCAGCCGGCCGCTGGCCCGCGACGCGCGGCCGGAGACGTCCGTGGCCGCGCTGGACTTCGCCACGGGCGGGTGGGTGAACCAGGTGACGGTGCTGCCGGATGGCTCCGGCTTTCTCTGGTTCTCGGAGCGGGACGGCTGGCGTCACCTCTACCGCCACGGCTGGGACGGCGGCGCGCCGCGGCAGCTGACCTCCGGCGCCTTCCCCGTGCACCGTGTGGCGCGCGTGGACCCCGCGTCGGGGCGGATGTACGTCATCGCCTCCGCCGACGCCGCGCGGCCGTACGACCAGCACCTGTACGCGATCGACCGCAACGGCGGCGCGCTGCGGGCGCTGACGCGCGAGCCGGGGATGCACGACATCCAGTTCTCTCCCAGCGGCCGGACGTTCCTGGACGTGCACTCCAGCATCGATCGCCCCTACGCCACGGACCTGCGCCGCGCGGACGGGACGACCGTCGCGCGGCTGGAGACGGCGGACACGGCGCGGCTGGCGGCGCTGGGGCATCGGCCGCCGGAACCGTTCCGCGCGATGGCGGCGGACGGCACGACGGAGATCCACGGGGTCATCTACACCCCGACGGACTTCGATCCCGCGCGGCGCTACCCCGTGGTGGACTACATCTACGCCGGCCCCTTCCTTTCCGCCGTGCAGAAGGAGTACGCGCCCACGATCTCCATGCAGCGCATCGCCGCGTCGCTGGCGCAGATGGGGCTGGTGGTGGTGATGGTGGACGGGCGCGGCACGCCGGGGCGCAGCAAGGCGTTCCAGGACGCGACGTACGGCCGCGTGGGGCAGATGGAGATCGCGGACCACGTGGCGGCCCTGCGCGGGGCGGCGGGGACGCGGCCGTGGATGGACCTGTCGCGCGCGGGGATCGCCGGCCACTCGTGGGGCGGCTACTTCGCGCTGCGGGGGATGCTGACGGCGCCGGAGTTCTTTCGCGCGGGGTACGCCGGCGCGCCGGGCGACGTGACGGAGCTGGCCGTGATCAACGAGCCGCACATGGGGCTGCCGTCGGAGAACCCGGCGGGGTACGCGGCGGCGTCCAACCCGGCGCTGGCGGCGAACCTGGCGGGGCCGCTCAAGATCATGCACGGCACGAGCGACGTGAACGCGCCGTTCAGCACGACGATGCGGATGATCAATGCGCTCATCGCGGCGGACAAGCGCTTCGAGCTGCTGGTGATCCCCGGCGCGCCGCACAACCCGCCGGACCCGGTGGGCCGGTACTATCGGCAGGACCTGCGGCGGTTCATGGCGGGGCAGATGCTGGGACTGCAGGGAATAGGGAATAGGGAATAGGGAATAGGGAATAGGGAATAGCGGGCGAACTGCTTGAACTGCGGGTCACGGGGACAGGGGACAGCCGGCAACGGCGGATTGCGCGGGTTTGGGTTGGTTGCAGAGAGGCGCGCCCCCAGCCTGAGCGGGTAAACCCGCCGCTCGGACAGCGGTAAGCCCCGTCTCGCGCCGACGCGCTCTGCGAACGAGGCTTCAACCGACCGGGCGTCCGCCTCCCGCACGAAGGCGGCGTTCCACCCGGCACGAACCCCGCCACGGTGCACCCGCCACGCCCCCGGATGAACTGTCGGCGAAGGCCGACATTGCGGGTTCATAGCCGCGAAGCCGCGAATTCATCCGGGGGCTGGGTGGCTGCCGCGGGCTCTGAACCCGCCTCCTCGCGAACCCACCCTCCTGAACCCCTCCCCGGTGCACCCGCCCCGCCCCCGGATGAACCGTCGGCGCAGGCCGACATCACGTTTCCGGTGCCGCGATTTCAATCGCCGGGGCTGGGGACCAGCCTCCACGGCACGTGCTCTCATCGCGATCGCCACCCTCACCTCTTGTCTCTGGCTTCTCCGTCATCTCCTCCACCGCATCCCCTGAGCGGACGCTCGTTCGCTATCCCTCGGAGGGTGGCGCATGTATCGTGTGCGCATCGGACGATGGACCCTCCGCGCACCCGCACCCCACCCGCCGATGATCCCGAGACCCGACGCATCCGAGCACCTGCCGTACTACGCCAAGTACATCGACCGCGTCCCCGACGGCGACCTGCTCCAGACGCTGCGCACCCAGCTCGACGACACGCTCTCCCTGGTCCGCGGCCTGGACGAGTCCCGCGGCGGCCACCGCTACGCGCCCGGCAAGTGGACCATCCGCGAGGTGCTGGCCCACGTGATCGACGCCGAGCGCATCTTTGCCTACCGCGCCCTGCGCATTGCCCGCGGCGACGCCACGCCCCTGTCCAGCTTCGACGAGAACGCCTACGCCGAGAACGCGGGCGCCGAGTCGCGCACCCTGGCGGACCTGGCGGACGAGCTCCAGCACGTACGCCTGGGCAACCTGGCCATGTTCCGCGCCCTGAGCGACGACGCGTTCGCCCGCACGGGCACGGCCAGCGGCGGCCCCGTCTCCGCCCGCGCCCTGGCGTGGATCATCGCCGGGCACGAGCTGCACCACGTAGCCCTGCTGCGCGAGCGCTACCTGGCCGACGCACCGGCCACCGCCGCGGCGGTCTGAGGGGGGCGGCCGATGGAGATCACGACGGTCGAGCCGTTCCTGGACTACCTTGGCCGCGTCCATGAGCGCACGGGGCGCGTGGCCGCGTGCATCCCGCCGGACCGGCTGGAGTGGCGGCCGCGCGAGGGCACCTTCTCCCTCGGCGACACGGTGCGCCACCTGGCCGCCATCGAACGGTGGATGTTCGCCGAGAACGTGGCCGGGCGCCCCAGCCGCTACCCCGGCCACGGCCCCGAGCTGGCGGAGGGCTTCGACGCGGTGATGGCGTACCGCGACCGCATGCACGCGGAGTCCCAGGAGATCTTCCGCGCGCTCACCCCCGAGGGCCTGCAGACGCGCTGCACCACGCCCGGCGGCGCGTCCATGCCCGCGTGGAAGTGGCTGCGGTCCATGGTGGAGCACGAGGTCCACCACCGCGGACAGATGTACCTGATGCTCAACCTGCTGGGCGTCCCCACGCCGCCGCTGTACGGGCTGACGTCCGAAGAGGTGCGGGAACGCAGCCTCGCGGGTTGATCTCCGGTCCGCGTCCATGCATCGTCCATCATCCCGGGGAGACGGCGGACCGGGGATGATGGACGTCTGCGTTCCGCACCTTCCCCGACCCGCGCGACGCACCCGATGACGGAACGGAGCGACGGCACGCGGCGGTACGTCATCACCGAGATCGGCACGGATCCGGACGACTCGCTGGCCATGTACCGCGTCGCGCTCGCGTGGGCCGCCGCCCGTGGCGACGCCGCGTCGTTCGTCCTGCGCCCCGCGAACTACGACGCGGCCGCGCTCCAACGCCTGCCGGCTGTCCCCTGTAACCTGTCCCCTGTCCCCCGCCGTTCAGCAGTGGCCCGCTATTCCCTATTCCCTATTCCCTATTCCCTATTCCCTATTC
>NZ_DASURI010000618.1:0-8137 GCF_036280135.1 Longimicrobium sp. | reverse complement strand
TGGCGCTGCTGATTGCCGCCGCCCCCGCGGCGGCGCAGGCCGGCCACGGCACCATCGAGGGCCCGGACGTGCCGTCCGCCACCCCGCCGCAGGCCGCCGAGGCCGTCCACGAGGCGACCACCGGCGAGCCCCAGGGCCACGCGGCCGCCGAGGGCGAGCACGGCGAGACCGCGGGCGGCGAGGCCGAATTCGACGCCATGCACCACGTGCAGGACGGCTACTCGCTGGAGTTCCAGCCCCTGGGCTCGGTCCACTGGAACCCGGAGATGCTGGTCATCGGCGGGCTGAACATGACGCCCACGCGCCACGTGGTGTTCATGGCGCTGGCCGGTCTGCTCATGCTGGCCATCTTCATCCCGGCCGGCCTGGCGGCCAAGCGCCGCGAGGCGGGCAGGGGCCCGGGCAAGAAGCGCCACAACGCCATCGAGGCGGCGGCGCTGTACATCCGCGAAGAAGTGGTGATGCCCAACATCGGGCACGGCGGCGAGAAGTACGCCGGGTTCCTGATCACGCTCTTCTTCTTCATCCTGTTCTGCAACCTGCTGGGGCTGCTGCCCTGGGGCGCCACGGCCACGGGCAACTTCGCCGTGACCACCGCGCTGGCCCTCATCACCTTCGTGGTGGTGGAGGTCTCGGGCATGCGGGCGCTGGGCCCCCTGGGCTACCTCAAGACCATCGTCTACATCCCGCACGGGCTGCCCAAGGTGCTCGTGCCGGTGATGGCGCTGATCATGACCCCGGTGGAGCTGCTGGGCAAGCTGGCCAAGCCGTTCGCCCTGGCCGTGCGTCTCATGGCCAACATGATGGCGGGCCACATCGTGCTGCTGTCGCTGTTCAGCGTGGGCCTGATGTTTGGCGGCGCGCTGATGGCGGGTCCCTGGGTGATGGCCCTGGCGCTCACGTTCCTGGAGCTGTTCGTGGCGTTCCTGCAGGCGTTCGTGTTCGTGGTGCTGAGCAGCGTGTTCATCGGGATGATCCGGCACGCGCACTGATTCGCACCGCGGGTTGCAGGGGGCAGGGTACGGCCTGGGACTGCAGGGAATAGGGAATAGGGAATAGGGAATAGCGGGCAACGGCAGGACAGAAGACGGCGGGCGCGGCCTTTGGTAGCTGTCCCCTGTCACCTGTCCCCCGCGGTTCCTCGAGGGATACGGGCCACGCGCGGCAGCCCGAAAAAACCAGCCGCGCCGCCGGGGACCCGCTCGACCCCCGGCGCACCGTACCCGGGACCAGGGCGCCCCGGGGAGGCGCGTGGCGGACCCCGGTCCGCCGCTTCAGCGCCGCGGCCACGGCCGCCGAGCATCGGCCCGACAACGACGAATCCTGTTTACACGGAGAACGACACATGCTGCAGGCTGCCGAAGTCGCCTCGCTCGCCAACGGTCTCATGGGCGCCGGCCTGGGTGCCGGCCTCGCCATCATCGGCGCCGGCCTGGGCATCGGCCTGATCGGCCGCGGTGCCACCGAGGGCATGGCCCGCCAGCCGGAGATCGCCGGCAACATCCAGACGGCCGGCATCATCCTGGCGGCGCTCATCGAGGGCGCCACCTTCTTCGCGCTGATCGTCTGCCTGCTCATCAACACCACGGTGGGCAACGCGGGCTGAGGTCCGGTTTCGCGGCGGGGAGGCGGGCTCAACGGCCCGCCTCCCGGCCTTCTTTCTGATGGTCTGAAGAACGACAGACGAGCTCGCACAACATGACTCGGAAGCCGTGGGCCCTCGCGCCCGCCCTGCTGCTGGTGAGCGCCACGCCCCTGATTGCCCAGGAAGAGCACGGGGGCGGGGGCGGGCCGCTGGACATCAACGTCGCGCTGATCATCTGGACCCTCCTGATCTTCGGGATCGTCCTGTTCGTCCTGTCGCGCACGGCCTGGCCCAACATCCTGGGCGCGGTGGAGCGGCGCGAGACGCACATCCGCGAGCTGCTGGAAGGCGCCGAGCGCGACCGCGCCGAGGCCGCCACCCTGGCCGAGGAGAACCGGCGCCTGGTGGAGGAGACCCGCGCCCGCACGCAGGAAGCCATCGCCGAGGCCCGCACGCAGGCCGAGCGCATGCGCGCCGAGATGGAGGCCGCGTCGGCCCGCGAGCGCGCCGAGCGCATGGAGCGCGCCGAGCGCGAGATCGCCGCCGCCCGCGAGGCCGCCCTGGACAGCGTGCGCCGCGAGGCCGCGACCATCGCCATGGCCGCCGCCGAAAAGCTCGTGCGCCGCTCGCTGGACACCGAGGACAACCGCCGCCTTGTGCGCGAGTTCCTGGGCCAGATGGGCACGCCCGCCGCGAGGGCCTGACCCGTGCGCGCCGAGATCATCGCCCGCAACTACGCCGAGACGCTGCTGGCCCTGGCCGAGCGCCACGGCGGCGCGGACGGGCTGGAGCAGTTTGGCCAGGCGGCCGACGAGCTGGCGGAGCTGCTGCGGGGCGACGCGCGCCTGCGGCAGTTCCTGGAGACGCCGCGCGTGACGGCCGACGACAAGAAGGCCGTGCTGCAGCGGGCGCTGGCCGGCCGCGCGCCCGACATGTTCGTGCGGTTCGTGATGGTGCTTACCGACAAGCGGCGCCAGGCGCTGCTGCCGGAGATCGCCGCGGCGTACCGCGACCTGGTGGACGCCCGCATGGGCCGCGTGCGGGTGCACGTCACCATCAGCCACGCGCCCGACGCGGCGCTGCAGGCCGAGATCGGCAACGCGCTGGCCGACCGCCTGGGCAAGACGGTGATCCCCACCTTCACGGTGGACCCCGACCTGCTGGGCGGCATGGTGGTGCGCGTGGGCGACCAGATCCTGGACGGCTCCGTGCGCTCCCGCGCCGCGCAGCTGCGCCGGCGAATGCTGGGCGCCAGCCTTCCGCCCGCGGCCCCGGCGCAGCCCGCGGCCGTCTGACGGAACCGGACGGCGACGCGGCGCTCCCCGCTGGAGCGCGCCGCCGCCGGATGCGACGTGAATGGTTTACGATGGTCCAGCTGCCCCGCGCGGGCAACTTGGTACTTGGCACTAGGTACTCGGTCACTCCAGCGGCACGCTGGACCTTGAGCAGAGGATAAACGAGATGGCGACGGTCGATTCGCAGCTTCGCGCAAGCGAGATCAAGAACGTGCTGCTCGGCGAGATCGAGCGGTACGAGGACGCCCTGCAGGCCGAGCAGGTGGGCTCGGTGCTCGAGGTAAAGGACGGCATCGCGCGCGTCTACGGCCTCACGGGCACCATGGCCAGCGAGATGCTCGAGTTCGTCGCCGGCGAGACGGGCGAGACCGTCACGGGCCTGGCGCTGAACCTGGAAGAGGACAACATCGGCGCCGTGGTGCTGGGCGACTGGACGGCCCTGCACGAGGGCGACCAGGTGCGCCGCACGGGCCGCGTGCTCGACATCCCCGTGGGCCCCGGCTACCTGGGCCGCGTGGTGAACCCGCTGGGCGAGCCCATCGACGGCAAGGGCCCCATCGCCAGCGTGGCGCGCCGCCAGGTGGACATCGTGGCGCCGGGCATCGTGCTCCGTAAGCCCGTGGGCGAGCCCATGCAGACGGGCCTCAAGGCCATCGACGCCCTGATCCCCATCGGCCGCGGCCAGCGCGAGCTCATCATCGGCGACCGCGGCACGGGCAAGACGGCCATCGCCATCGACACCATCATCAACCAGAAGGGCCAGGGCGTCATCTGCGTGTACGTCGCCATCGGCCAGAAGGCGTCGACGGTGGCGGGCGTGGTGCAGCGGCTGACGGACGCCGGCGCGATGGACTACTCCATCGTCGTCGCGGCCACGGCGTCGGACCCGGCCCCCATGCAGTACATCGCGCCGTACGCGGGCACCGCGCTGGCCGAGTACTTCATGTACACCAAGAACGAAGAGGGCAAGGGCGCGCCCACGCTGTGCGTGTACGACGACCTGTCCAAGCAGGCCGTGGCGTACCGGCAGATGTCGCTGGTGCTGCGCCGTCCCCCGGGCCGCGAGGCGTACCCGGGCGACGTGTTCTACCTGCACAGCCGCCTGCTGGAGCGCGCGGCCAAGCTGAGCGACGCCGAAGGAGGCGGATCCCTCACCGCGCTGCCGATCATCGAGACGCAGGCCGGCGACGTGTCGGCGTACATCCCCACGAACGTGATCTCCATCACGGACGGGCAGATCTTCCTGGAGTCGAACCTGTTCTACTCCGGCGTGCGCCCGGCCGTGAACGTGGGCATCAGCGTGAGCCGCGTGGGCGGCAGCGCGCAGATCAAGGCCATGAAGCAGGTGGCCGGCAAGCTCAAGGGCGAGCTGGCGCAGTACCGCGAGCTGGAGGCCTTCGCGGCGTTCGGCTCGGAGCTGGACGCGGTGACGCAGCGCCAGCTGGCGCGCGGCGCCCGCTCGGTCGAGGTGCTCAAGCAGGGCCAGTACGCGCCGGCGCCCGTGGAGCACCAGGTGGCGATCATCTACGCCCTGACCAACGGCTACCTGGACGCGGTGGACCTGCCGCAGGTCAAGGCGTGGGAGCGCGACTTTCACGTGTACCTGCGCACGCAGCACCCGCAGGTGCTGGACGCCATCCGCACCACCAAGCAGCTGGGGCCCGACACGGAAAAGGCGCTCAAGGCGGCCATCGAGCGCTACGCCGAGCTGTTCGCCGACCCGCACTCGCCCGTGGGCACGGAGGACTACCATGCCAACCCCATCCTCCACGAGACGGACGCCGACCGGCGGATGTCGGAGGACCAGCTGCGCATGGCGTCCAAGCCCGAGGCCAACGCGCAGTCGGCCCGGCAGAGCTACTAACGGCAGTACCAAGTGCCCAGTGCCAAGTGCCAGGGGCTTCGGCCCGCTCACTTGGCACTAGGCACTAGGCACTAGGTACTTTTCGCGAAGCTGAATCATGGCAAAAGCCAGAGAGCTAAAGGGCCGCATCCGCTCGGTCCAGAACACGCGCAAGATCACGCGGACGATGGAGATGGTCTCCACGTCCAAGCTCAAGCGCGCGCAGGACCGCGTGGAGGCCGCGCGTCCCTACGCCGAGCGGCTCGCCGCCGTCATCAGCCGGCTGCTCACGCCGGAGCTGGCGGCCCGCTACCCGCTGCTGCGCCAGCCCGGCACCGTCCGCAAGGCGGCCGTGCTGCTCATCACCAGCAACCGCGGGCTGGCCGGCGCCTTCAACGCCAACCTCATCCGCGAGGCGCGCGGCCTGCTGGCCCGCCTGCGCGCCGAGGGCGCCCAGGCGGAGCTGCACGCGTCGGGCAAAAAGGGCATCCAGTTCTTTCGCTTCGCGGGCGAGACGCTGCAGACGGCCGTGAGCGACATCGGCGACAAGCCGGGCGCGCCCGACGCCGAGCGGCTCATCGACGGGCTCACGGAGCGCTTCGTGGCGGGCGAGCTGGACGCGGTGTACGTGGTGTACGCCAAGTTCAACTCGGCCCTCAGCACGCCGCCCACGGTGATGAACCTGCTCCCCGTCGTCCCCCCCGAGGGCGCCGAGACGAGCGAGGCGGACTACATCCTGGAGCCGGGCGCCGACGAGATCCTGGGGCGCATCCTGCCCCTGTACGTGCGCAACAGCGTGTACCGCGCGCTGGTGGAGACGAGCGCGGCGGAGCACGGCGCGCGGCGCACGGCCATGAAGAACGCCACGGACAACGCGGGCGACCTGCTGGAGGACCTGACCCGCACGTACAACCGCATCCGCCAGGCGGCCATCACGCAGGAGATCGCCGAGATCGTCGGCGGTGCGGCGGCGCTGGAATAAACACGCGACCCACGACAAGGAGAACGATACATGGCAGCCATTGCCCCTGAGCGGGCCACCGTGCCCGCGGGCACGCCCAAGGTGGGCCGCGTGGTGCAGGTCATCGGACCCGTCATCGACGCCGAGTTCGAGGGCCACCTTCCCGAGATCTACAACGCCCTGGTCATCGACCAGCCGGCCGCCGAGGGCCGTCCCGCGCTCAAGGTGACGCTCGAGGTGCAGCAGCACATCGGCCGCAACCAGGTGCGCGCGGTGTCCATGGAGGCCACCGACGGCGTGGTGCGCGGCATGGAGATCGTCGACACGGGCAGCTTCATCTCCGTGCCGGTGGGCGCGGCCGCCCTGGGCCGCATCATCAACGTGCTGGGCGACCCCGTGGACGAGCGCGGCGTGATCCCCGCGACGGCCGAGCGCTGGCCCATTCACCGCGACGCGCCCCAGTTCGTGAACCTCGAAGCCACCACCGAGGTGCTGGAGACGGGCATCAAGGTCGTGGACCTGCTCACCCCGTACGTGAAGGGCGGCAAGATCGGCCTCTTCGGCGGCGCCGGCGTGGGCAAGACGGTGGTCATCCAGGAGCTCATCCACAACATCGCCATGGGGCACGGCGGCCGCTCGGTGTTCGCCGGCGTGGGCGAGCGCACCCGCGAGGGCACCGACCTGTGGCTGGAGTTCCGCGAGGCCAGCCTCATCAAGGACGACAACCTGGCCGACTCGTCCGTGGCCCTGGTGTACGGACAGATGAACGAGCCGCCCGGCGCCCGCCTGCGCGTGGCCCTGGCCGGTCTGACGGTGGCGGAGTACTTCCGCGACGTCGAGAAGCAGGACGTGCTGTTCTTCGTGGACAACATCTTCCGCTTCACGCAGGCCGGTTCCGAGGTGTCGGCGCTGCTGGGCCGCATGCCCAGCGCCGTGGGCTACCAGCCCACGCTGGCCACGGAGATGGGCGGCCTGCAGGAGCGCATCACCTCCACGCGCGACGGCTCCATCACGTCGGTGCAGGCCATCTACGTGCCCGCGGACGACCTCACGGACCCGGCGCCGGCCACGGCGTTCGCGCACCTGGACGCCACCACGGTGCTCAGCCGCGCGCTCACGGAGATCGGCATCTACCCCGCCGTGGACCCGCTGGACTCCACGTCGCGCATCGTGGACCCGCAGTTCATCGGCGAGCGCCACTACAACGTGGCCACGGCCGTGCAGCGCATCCTGCAGCGCTACAAGGAGCTGCAGGAGATCATCGCCATCCTGGGCATGGACGAGCTGTCGGAAGAGGACAAGGTCACGGTGGGCCGCGCCCGCCGCATCCAGCGCTTCCTCTCGCAGCCGTTCCACGTGGCCGAGCAGTTCACGGGCACGCCGGGTGAGTACGTCAAGCTGGCCGACACCATCGAGAGCTTTGAGCGCGTGGTGAACGGCGAGTTCGACCACCTGCCGGAGCAGGCGTTCTACATGGTGGGCGGCATCGAGGGCGCGCTGGAGAAGGCCCGCAAGCTCGAGGCGGGCGGCTGATGGCGGCCCCGGCGGCGGGCACGGGCGCCGGCGCCCTGCACGTGGTGGTGCTCTCGCCCGAGCGCACGGTGTACGAGGGCGCGGCCGACAGCGTCATCGCCCCGGCGTACAACGGCTCCCTGGGCATCATGCGGGGCCACGCGCCCCTCATGGCGCTGCTGGGCGAGGGCGCCCTGCGCATCACCCACGGCGGGCAGGAGCTGCGCTACACGGTGTCGGGCGGCTTTCTGCAGGTCGCCGACAACCAGGTGACGGTCCTGAGCGAGCGGGCCGAGGCCGCCTGAGCGGTCCCGGTTCGCCGGACGGATGCGATTCGGCCCCCGCTGCCCTTCGAGGCGGCGGGGGCCGATTCCGTTTTGCTGCGTAGCCGATGACGCGGGAGTGTCGCCGGCCGCATCCAGGCGCACTGTCGGTTGCTGCCCTGGAGCAGCGCCGGCCGATTCCCGATCAGCCCCGTCGGCCGATTCCCCGGAGTGTGCCGGCAGAAAATCGTCATCCTGACGCTCCTTCGCGTGGACGAGTAGTCCGAACGCCTCCTCCGCCAGACGCGTCATCCTGAGGAGCCGCCGCGCGATGCTACTCTTTTCGCCTGGAGGAGAGGAATCGTCCGAACGCCTCCTCCACCAGCAGCGTCATCCTGAGGAGCCGCCGCGCGATGCCTGCCCGCGCGTGGTCGATGGCGGCGACGAAGGATCTTGCCCGCGAAGCTCTGCGGCGACTCTCGTGCACGGATTCAGCCTCCGAGTCTCGCACACAAGATCCTTCGATCGCGCCCAAAGGCTGATGCGCGTTCAGGTTGCGCGCGGGCGCTCCCTGAATAGAAAGTGCAGGCCCGGGAGCTTGTGGCAGCCTCCGCGCGAGCGCCCCCTCCGGGCTCGCGGAGCTCGCCCACCTCCCCCAAAACCCCTGGGGGAGGTTGA
>NZ_DASURI010000617.1:0-2655 GCF_036280135.1 Longimicrobium sp. | reverse complement strand
GAGGTACGCGTGGCTCTCCGGAAAGACGGGGCCCTCCTCGAAGTTCAGCCGCAGGGCGTCGTCGCGCGTGGCGCCGCAGACCACGCGCCGCACGCCGCTCCACAGGCTGGCGCCCAGGCACATGGCGCAGGGCTCGCAGCTCGTCACCAGCTCGTACACGGGGCCGTCGGCGCTGCGCAGGCTGAAGCAGCCCAGCCGCGACTGCGCCATCATGATGGCCACCATCTCGCCGTGCAGCGTGCAGTTGTTCAGCCGCACCACGCTGTTCATCCCGATGGCCACGAGCGCGCCCGTCTCCGCCTCGAAGATGGCCGCGCCGAACGGGCCACCCGTGCCCCGCTCCACGTTCTCGCGCGACAGGGCGATGGCCAGGCGCATCCGCTCCTCGTCCGTGGCGTAGCGGCGGTCGGGGTCGGCGTATTCGTGCGCCCAGTCGGGAAGGTCGATGCGGATGGTTTCCATCGGGACAAGCGTGGCGGTGGACGACGGCATGGCGGACCTGCGAAACGGCGGGGAGGGAGATTGCAAAAGTGCGACGCGAAAGGTTAGAATAACGGGATTCCACGCACGCGGCAACTCGGTGGCGGGGCGCGGATTGCGCGCGCTCGCGTCCCGGCCGTATAGATTACGAGCAACCGCGCCGCGGCCGCCGCCTGGCCACGGCGCGCGCGTTCCCCCGCATCTCCATGCCCGCATGATCCCTGCCGTCGGCCGCAGCGTGTTCCGCAAGGACGGCATGCCCAAGACCACCGGCGCCGCCCGGTACGTCGACGACCTGCACTTCGACGGCATGCTCTACGGCCGCACCATCCGCGCGGAGATTCCCCGCGGCCGCGTGCGCGCCGTGCACCTGGACTTCGACACCACGGGCTTCACGATCGTCGACTGGCGCGACATCCCCGGCCCGCTGTGCAACTTCGTGGCGCTCATCGTGGACGATCAGCCCTTCCTGGTGAAGGACGAGATCAACCACTACGCCGAACCCATTCTCCTGCTGGCGCATGCGGATCGGCAGACGCTGCTCGAGGCGAACGTCCGCATCGAGTACGAGACCATCGAGCCCGTCCTGGACCCGGAGACGTCGCCCACCGTCTTCAAGGAGATCCGCATCCGCAAGGGCGACGTGGACCTGGCGATGGAAGGCGCCGACGTCATCGTCGAGGGCACGTACCGGACCGGCCACCAGGAGCACGTCTACATCGAGACCAACGGCGTCATCGCCGTCCCCGAGGTGAACGGGGGGATGACGGTATACGGCTCCATGCAGTGCCCGTACTACGTGCACAAGGCCCTCAGGCACCTGCTGCAGATCGAGGATCACCGCGTTCGCGTGGTGCAGACGGAGACGGGCGGCGGCTTTGGCGGCAAGGAGGAGTATCCCAACATCCTCGCTGGCCACGCGGCCCTGCTGGCGCGCAAGTCCGGCCGGCCGGTCAAGATGGTGTACGACCGGGTGGAGGACATGCTGGCCACCACCAAGCGGCATCCGTCCATCATCCGCCACCGCACGGGCGTCACCCGCGACGGGCGGCTGGTGGCCATGGAGATCGACGTGCTGATGGACGGCGGCGCGTACGTCACCCTCAGCCCCGTCGTGCTGTCGCGCGGGTGCATCCACGCGGCCGGGCCGTACCGCTGCGACCACGTGCGGCTGGACGGCCGCGCCGTGATGACCAACACGCCACCCAACGGCGCGTTCCGCGGATTTGGCGCGCCCCAGACGCAGTTTGCCACGGAGGTGCACATGGACCGCATCGCCGAGGCGCTGGGGATGGATCCCGTGCAGCTGCGCGAGATCAACGCCCTGCGCCCCGGCGACACCACGGCCACGGGCCAGGTGATGGGCGGCGACTGCAGCGCCATCGAGACGCTGCGGGCCGGCGTGGAAAAGTCCGGCTACCACCGCAAGCGCGCCGAGTACGCCGGGACCAATCGCGGCATCGGCCTCTCGCTCTTCTTCCACGGCAGCGGCTTCACGGGCAGTGGCGAGGTGTACCTCGCGTCCAAGGCGACGCTCGAAGCGACGGAGACGGGCGCCCGCGTGCGCGTGGCCAGCGTGGAGATGGGCCAGGGCACGCGCACCATGCACGCGCAGATCGTGGCCGACGCGCTGGGCATCCCGTACGAGAACGTGGAGATCGAGCAGCCCGACACGTCCCTCGTCCCCGACAGCGGCCCGACGGTCGCCTCGCGGACGTGCATGGTGGTGGGCAACATCCTCAAGCGCTGCGCGGAAGAGATGCGCGAGCGGCTGGGAGAGATGACGCCCGGCGAGTACGTCCGCCTGCACGGCCCGCTGGAGATCACCAGGCAGTACCAGAAGCCGGAGGAGATCGCCTGGGACGACACGGAGTACGTAGGCGACGCCTACGCCACGTACGGCTGGGGGTGCGACGTGGCCGAGGTGGAGCTGGACCCCGTGACGTACGAGGTGCGGCCCCTGCGCGTGACCGTCATCCACGAGATCGGCAAGGCCATCCACCCGTCCATGGTCGTGGGGCAGATCGAGGGCGGCACGGCGCAGGGCGTGGGCTGGGCGCTCAACGAGAACGTGGTGATGCGCGACGGCCACATGGCCAACCCCACGCTCACCAACTACACCATCCCGACCACGAAGGACGCGCCGCGGATGGACGTGCACATCCTGGAAAATCC
>NZ_DASURI010000616.1:0-6968 GCF_036280135.1 Longimicrobium sp. | reverse complement strand
CGAGCCGCGAGGAACGAGCGGCGCAGGCGGCGGGGGAGAGGGCCCCCCGTCGCGCAGCGACGGGTCCTGCCCTCCGCTCCAATCCGCCCTCCTCGTAATCCGCTCTCGCGAGTCATGCCCCGCCCGGTCTGCTGATCTGCCCTGATCGCCTCTCATCCGCTCCAAATCAGTCCGTCACCCCGGCAAACCCGCCCGCGCCTGGATCGCGAGCACCAGCAGCATCCCGCCCGTGCACATCATCCACCACGGCACCGCCGAGAACCGGAACGCGCGCGGGCGCAGGCCCTCCAGCGCGCCGTCCACCGCGCCCTCCGTTCGCCCCAGGCGCATCGTGTCGAACGCGCTCGCGCCGCCCAGGAGAATCAGCGCCAGCCCGGACATCCACACGACACCTTCCCACATCAAGAACTGCGCGTCGGCCGTGTAGCGGCGCAGCTCCTCGTACGGCAGGGACGCGCGCAGCATGGCGGCGAGCGCCACCGCCACCAGCGCGCTGGAGCCCAGGAACAGCGCCACGCGCATCGCGCGGTGGCCGGTCGTGGCGGAAAGAGCGTGGTCCATGACGGTCCGTCGGCTGTGGGTGTGCGTCGCGGGGTGGGCATCGGGAGTGATGCTTTTACTACGCCGCGCCCGCGGGATAGATTCGCGACTTCCCGTCGCGCCCGGCGCGATCTCGACCCCGACGTCCATCCACCGCGAACCTGATGCCGACGCTCTGGAACTCCGACTCATCCAACGCGTGGCGGGCCGCGCTGGACCGCTACGAGGCCGTTATCGAGCAGCAGGGCGCGGCGCGGCTGCCGGAGCTGGACCGCTGGTACCGCGAGGACTTTCCCGCCGCCATCGCCGCGCGCAAGACGCCGCACATCACGCACGACGAGCTCGTGCGCGTGACGGAGTGGAAGATGGCGCGCGGCATCTTTCGCCCGCGCAACCTGGTGCTCGTCCGCGGCAACGCGCCGGAGCTCGTGGAGCGCACGAGCACCGCCGCGCTGGCCGCCATCCCCGATCCCAGGCGGCCCATCGCGCTCCTGGCGGACCTGGCCGGCGTGGGCCCCGCCACGGCATCGGCCATCGCGGCGGCGGCCGCGCCGGACGTGTACCCGTTCTTCGACGAGCTGGTGGGCGCGCAGGTGCCGGGGCTGGGCACCGTCGCCTTCACGCCGGCCTACTACGCGAAGTACGCCGCCGCCCTCCGCGACCGCGCGGAGCAGCTGGGCGATCCCTGGACGCCGGTCACGGTAGAGCAGGCGCTGTGGGCGCACGTGGGCGGCAAGGCGGGCACACGCAAGGCCAAGTAGGCCCGGCACTTGCGACGGGACTGCCTCCCGCGAGGACGGACGACCACCGCACAGGGAGGCCAGGCATGCAGGACCGCGAGAGCCAGAGCGACGTGAACCCGGGCATCGTAGAGCAGGGGCTGGACGAGGCCGGCGTGGAGCGCGAGGGATTGCAGGGAGATGGCGGACTGCGTGGCGGCCCCATCACGGAGCGCGAGCGGCCGGACGGCGGCCAGATCACGCAGCGCGAGGCGTTCGACGAGCGCGGGCAGGCGGGCCGCGAGGGGATGATGCACGGAAGCCGCTCCGGCGGCACGGAGAACACCACGGACCGCAGCGACCCCATGCCCCCCGCGGGCGGCTCTACCCACTGACGCACTCCGGCCCCTCCCCGCGACGCGGAGAGGGGCCGGATTCTTCTCCGCGCAGAGTCGCGCGTTCTGTTCAAGGAATCTGCGACAACGCGATCCGTCCCCCGCTGTCATTCTGAGGAAGGCGCCGGCTGGATCCACCCCGTGCTGGATGGCGCCGCCCGAAGAATCTGGTCGCGCCGCGCACAGACCCGTCCCGTGCACGAGCCCCTCGCGCGCGAACTCAGCGCGCGGGCGAGATCCCGCACTCCGGCGACCAGATTCTTCGGTCGGCCGGCGCCGGACGCATCCAGCGCGGGACGGGCCGCGACGGCGCCGGCCTCGCTCAGAATGACAGCCGGGGGCGGGGAAAGACGGGCGGCTTCGCCGCCTGGACGCGGCGACCCGGTCGGTTGAAGCCTCGTTCGCAGAGCGCGTCGGCGCGAGACGGGGCTTACCGCTGTCCCAGCGGCGGATTTATCCGCTTAGGCTCGGGGACGGCTTGCGGGCTGGAGCTCCGCCTCGTCCCCTCCCTCACGTAATCGCCCCCCACACCGCCCGCAGCACCAGGAACGCCATCCATCCGATCCCTCCCAGGATGACGATCAGCGCGATCAGCACGGCGAGCACCACGGCCGTGCTGCCACCGCGCGTGCTGCCGGGCCGCTCCCGCTCGCGCCGCAGGAGGGCCACGTTGCGCGCGTTGGACTTGAACGCCGCGTCGAACAGGTCGCCGATGAACGGCACGGCCCCGAACAGCGCCTCGATCCCCACGTTCAGCAGCATGCGCAGCAGCGACGGCACGGGCGCCCCCAGCCGCGCCGCCTGCACCACGATGTACGCCGACATCACGGCCCCCGCCGCGTCGCCAAAGCCGGGGATGAGGCCGATGACGGCATCCACCCCGAACCGCGCCTTCGTTCCCGGTACGGGGATGGAGTTGTCCAGCAGGTAGCTGAGCGTGTCCAGCCGCCGGAGGGCGCCTTGGCGCGCGGGCGCGCGGTCGTCGGGAGCGGTCACGGGCGTGGCGGGTGCGGGGGTGAACGGTACGAGGGTACCAGGTACGGGAGGTACGTCGGTCCCGCGTCAGGGATGGGCAGGAGCGGTGCCGCGCGGATGGACGACGCACCCGATCGCGCGTCCAAAGCGCCGCTCGAGCATCGCCGCCAGCAGGCGCAGGCCGTACACCTCGCTGCGCGCGTGGCCCACGGCCACGATGCCGATGCCCGTCTCCGCCGCCGCGCGCAGCCCCGGCTGGCGAACCTGTCCCGTGACGTACAGCTCCGCGCCGTCCGCCGCCGCCTGCCGCACGAGCGTGTCCGTCATGGCGCCCACGGCGGCGATGCGGCGGACGGCATCCGCGCGGCCCGGCAGCACGTCGTCCACGCCGCCGAACGTCCGCGTGATCCGCTCGATGCACGCGGCGGGATCGGCCGGCTCCGCGTCGCCCATCATCCCGATGGGCCGGCCGTCCTTCTCGCCGAAGGGACGCACGCCGCGCAGGCCCAGGTCGCGCGCGAGGTCCGGGTTGGGGCCGATCGTCAGCCGGTGGTCGAACGCCGCGTGCGACGCCAGCACGCCGACGTTCGCGGGCAGATGGGCATCCGCTACGCGCCACGGGCGGTGCAGAAAGACGGCATCCAGCCGGTCCGCATCCACCCAGCGCGCCAAATCCGGCCCGGGCTCCAGCGCCAGCCCCAATCGCGCCACCAGCCGACCGGATGCGACGAACACCGTCGTCGGCTCGTCGGGGAACGCGCGGGTGTCCAGCGCCTGGTCGATGAACGCGGCGAGCTCCGCGAGGGCGGGCACCGTCAGCAGAACATGGGGGGATCGAAGACGTCGTCCACGCCCGTCCACACCAGCTTGAGCGGCGCGCCGGGCGGCGTGCCCGCGCCGCGGCTGAAGTGGTTCTGCACGTAGCGCACGCCGTCCAGCACGCGGTCCTCGGGGATGTGCGTGTGGCCAAAGACGTGGACGCGCGGCTGGATCACGCGGATCTGCTCCTCGATCCCCAGCGAGCCAGCCACGAGCGGAAGCCCGCGAAAGCGCAGGTACTTGACGGACGGCACCAGCTCCGGCCGCGGCACGAAGTGCGAAAAGGTGACGACGGGGGCGTCGTACGGGCGCACGTGCGGCCCGTTCATCCGCAGGAACGCCTGGTCCACGCGGCCCAGGTTCGCCGGCCAGCGCGTAAAGTAGCGGTCCGCCCAGGCCTCCAGCTCGTCCTCCGCCCCCTCGCCGTTCACGTCGAACGACGGGTCGTACCAGGAGAAGAGGGGGACGATCCACGCGTCGCCCACGCGCGCGGGCGACGTGCGCACGCCCACCTGGTCGCAGATGCGCAGCACGGACTGGAACTTCTCCATGCTGTCGCGCGGCTCGCCGCGCACCCACAGCTCGTGGTTGCCGGGGACGAAGAACACCTCGCGAAAGCGGCCCGCCAGCAGCTCCAGCGTCTCGCGCAGCACCGTCTCGGAATCCGCCACGTCGCCCGCCACGATGAGCACGTCGTCGCGGTGCCCCGTTGCCCCGATGCGCTCCAGCGCCTGGCGGTTCTCACGAAAGTCCGTGTGCAGGTCCGAGATGGCGTAGATGCGCATGGTCCAGCCGAAGCGTGATATCCGTCAGGGAACGCGAAAGCCCCGCGGCGCGCGCGAGGCTTCACAAGATCGGACGTTTTCCCGTGATTGGGAACCCCTCGAACCCGTCCTCGGCAAGATGCGCTTGAGGAGCCGCCGCGCAATTACCGTCGCGCGGGTGCTCGGATGCTCCCCGCGTCACATGCGAGAGTATTGAGAAGCCTCAGCGAGAATGCGTCATCCTGAGGAGCCGCCGCGCGATGCCTGTTCGTGCATGATCCATGGCGGCGACGAAGGATCTTGTGTCCTGACCACGGAGCCGGCTCCCGGGCAGGATGTCGGCCCCGAGATCCGCACACAAGATCCTTCGTCGCGCCCAGAGGCTTGTGCGCGGTCGCGTTCGCGCGGGGCGCTCCTCAGGATGACGCGCGTTGCGCGGTGTCCGGATGATGATTCTGCGCCGGTCCGCGCATCGCGCGGCGTGCGCTCGGGATGACGGGCCGGCGTCAGCCGTCGCCGTACGCGTACAGCGCGTAGCGGCGAAAGACGCGCGCGCTGTGGCGGCTGATGCGGATGGACGCGTTGTCCGCCTGCATCAGCGCATGGATGACGGACGCGTAGCCCTTCTCGTGCGCCAGCCGCCGCACCTCGTCCGTGAGGAACGTGCCCAGTCCCAGCCCCCGCGCGGCCGGCGCCGACGCCAGCGTCTTGAGCACCACGCGCGTGGGCCGGCCATCGCGCGCCGTCAGCAGGTCGGGAAAGGCAAAGACGAAGCCCAGCAGCCGTCCGTCCGCGTCCTCCGACATCCGCACGAGCTCGGGGTCCAGCAGCGGCCGCAGCGGCGTGTACCGCGCCCGGAACTCGTCGAAGCTGATCGGCGAGTAGAACAGGTTGCCCGCGAACGCCGTCAGGCTCAGTGCGTGGAGGGCGCGCAGCTCGTCGTCGAACCGGTCCAGGTCCAGCGGGCGGATGACGGCGCCGCGCGCCCGCACGCGCTCCGCCAGCTCGTCGCGCCGCGGATCGGGCTCGGACAGGTCGTCCACAATGGCGCTTTCGTACGCCGCCGCCACGCGGAATCCCACCGCCTCGAAGTCGGCCGGATAGTCCGCCGGGTTCGTGGGCTCGGAGAGAAACGGCGGCTCTGCGGGCTCGCCCGGTTCCGGCGGCAGCGCCAGCCGATAGCGGCCCCACGTGCTGCCGTTGATCGGCCCCAGGATGCGCGCCACGCCCATCCCCCGCAGCCGATCCACCGCGTCGCGCAGCAGCGTGCGCGCGGCGTCGGCATCCGTGCGCTCGTAGTGGCCGATGAGCCCCGTGCGCCCCGGCGCGCCGTGCAGGTCGTCCGCGACGGCAAGGGACAGCCGCGCCACGGGGTCGCCATCCATCGACGCCACCAGGCAGCGCGCGGACGGCTGCACGGGCTCGTCCGCCGTGGGATATCCGGCGCGCTCGCGGACGGCATCGAAGTCCTCCATCCGCTCCGCGTCGTCCGGGCCGAATTCGCGGATCATGGACGGGCCTCCTCCCGCACGGGCGCCGGTGCCGGCTCGCGCAGGTCTTCCACGCGCGGCTTGCGGCGCGGGAGAAGGATGACGACGGGAAGAAGGAACAGGTCCGCCAGCATGGCTCCCACGATGGAAAGGGACGACACGATCCCGAAGTACGCGATGGACTGCGAGCTGCTCGTCGCCAGCACCGCGAAGCCGATGGCCAGCACCATGGACGCGAAGACGACCGAGCGCCCCGTCTCGCGATAGGTGCGGCCCACGGCCTCTTCCACGGAGGCGCCGGCGTCGCGTTCCGTGCGGTAGCGGAAAAGGAAGTGGATGGTGTCGTCCACGGCGATGCCCAGGACGATGGCGCCGATGGTGGCCGTGGCGATGTCCAGCGGGATCCCCGCCCACCCCATCACCCCGAAGACGAGCGCGACGGGAAAGACGTTGGTGGGGACGGCCGCGAGCGTAAGCCGCAGCGAGCGCAGCAGGATGCCCACCATCGCGAAGACGACGACGGTGCTGATGGCCAGCCCCCACACGGTCCCGCTGACCACGTAGTCCACGATGCGCAGGTACAGCGGCAGGTAGCCGGACGGCTCCGGCTCCGCGACGGGCCGGATCTCCGCCGCGTGCGTGCGGGAATCCAGCGTGCGCATGGCGTCGCGGAACCCGGCCGTGCTGGTCATCGGCACAAAGAAGGTGACGCGGCCCTCCGTCGAATCCGCCGACAGGTACGGCCCGCCGGCAACCGCGCGCCCGGCGGCGGCCAGGTCCACGAAGCTCAGCGAGCGGTCCACGCGCGAGTTGTCCTCCGCCAACCGCTGCCACGCGGCCGTCCGGGCCATGACCTCCGGGGCCAGCACAGTGCCCCCGGGCGCCGCCGCGCGGACGACGTACTCCAGTGGCGTGTAGTTGCCCGCGTTCTGCTCGATCCAGCGGCTGTCCGCGCGGGCCACGTGGTCCGGCGGCAGCAGCTCCAGCGTGTACGTGTCCGCCTTGACCCGCGCCGCGCCGATCAGCAGGACGACGGTGATGGCCGTCATGGCGCCCAGAACGGACCAGCGCCGGCGGGGCACGTGGATGCTCAGCCAGGCCAGCGCGTGGTCCAGCCGTCCGCCGTCCGCGCGCTCCGGCGGGGGCGGCACGTCCCACAGCGCCAGCGCCGCCGTGCCCACGAGCAGCGTCATCACCCACAGGATGAGCATGCTGATGCCGGCAAAGACGCCCAGGTCGCGGATGGCCGGCATGCGCGAGCTGGCC
>NZ_DASURI010000615.1:0-28397 GCF_036280135.1 Longimicrobium sp. | reverse complement strand
TTCTCCCTGGTGAAGGTGCGTGCCGCGGTGCGGCATGCGGGGTCCCGTCGTGCGGCGGGCGCCTCGGGGAAAGACCGGTTGGGTGAACGCGCGGCGTCGCGCGTCCTGGTTCATCATCGGCCGTCGCCGGCGATCCCTGTTCCCGGATCATCGCCGGAAACCGGGCGGATGCGCGCCACGGCCGCATCCGCCCTTTTGCCCGCGTCAGCTCACGACGGGGACGACCTTGCCGTCGAAGATGCGGATCTTTTGCCCATCGAACTTCGTCAGCTCGAAGAAGCCGTTGTCCTCGTTGAAGCCGAGGGACATCTCCTGCAGCAGCCCGATGGCGATGGCCTCGCCAAAGGGCAGGGACTCGGTGTAGTCCGACCGCCAGTGCACGCCGGCGCCGTTGCGGAAGATGGCGATGTTGCCCGCCAGCTTGTTCAGCTCCCCGCCCACGGTAAGCGGCGCCTCGCCCACGGGCGGCGTGTAGTCCACCAGCGTCAGGCCGTCGGGGCTGGCCTCCACGGGGTTCTCGATGACGGTGTCCTCGTCGAAGAACGCCTTGAGGATGGTGACCATGGCGCCGCTGCCCGTGGCGTGGCCCGCGCCGTACGCCGGGTGCGTGGGCGCGCCCTCGGGGTACGCCTGGGGCAGCAGGTACGACTGGAACCGCTCGCCCACGCTGCCGAAGTACGGGGCCAGGTCGCCGCTGGTGAGCGACGTGACGATGCTGGGGTGCAGGGGATAGCTGCGCCCCTCCGCGCCGCTCGTCTGGTTGAAGCGCACCTGATTGTGCACGCGGCCCCCGTACTCCTCCGGGCGCAGGCGGCGGTGCACCCCCCACTTTTGCCACCACACGGCGCGGATGGCCCGGCCCAGCACCTCGCTGAGCACCTGGAACAGGTGGGGCTGCCCAAAGGTGCCAAAGCCCACCTGCGTGCGGCTGTCGCGCGGCGTCCCGGGCGGGTCGTACGGGTTGCCGTCGTTCTTGGGGAACTCGAAGTCGATCTGCGGGCGCCCCGTGATCCCGCTCTGCGTCGTCTCCTGGTTGCCCGTGGGCTCCGACTGCAGCAGCCACGCGGCGTTGTAGTACGTATCGATCACCTGGTCAAAGTGCACCAGCGTGGCCCCGTCGCGCAGGGTGCGGATGAACACCCGGTTGATGTCGAAGCTGTCGCCGCCGCGCGCGTCGGCGCCGTTCTGCACGGCCAGCCAGTCGTCGAACACGGTCAGGTGGTCCAGCCCCACCTCGGCCGTGATGAGCCGCTGGTCGATGCCGCGGGCGCCGTACGAGATGTAGCCGTCGGTGGCGTCGCGGCCCAGCGAGGGGAACTTGCGCGGGTCCACGTTGCCCTTGAGCAGGAACTGGCTCACGTACGGCCCCACCTGCTCGCCGGGGTAGATGCCGCGGAACAGGTTGCCGGCCGTGACGGGCACGGTGCCGCCAAAGCGCGGGAACTCGTCGTTCAGCGAGCCGATGGCGGCCGCCGCGTCGGTGTTGGTGTCGTACTGGCTGAAGGGCACGTCGCGCAGCACGGCCATCCAGTACAGCTCGCCCATCTCGTGGGCCGTCACGTCGCTGTCAAAGCGGGGCGCGGGCGGGATGGTGCGCTCCTGCGCGTCGGGCCCCGCGATGTCGAACGCCAGGCCGCCCTGCGGGTTGGTGAGCTTGACGGGGCTGGGCACCGCGTCGCTCAGGATGATCTCCTCGAAGTCCTGCGGGTCGCGGCTTTCCAGGGCCCGCAGCAGGGTGGCGTACGAGGCCGGGTCGGGATCGCCCAGCGCGTCGTGCCTGAGGCTCTTGGAGTAATTGCCCACGAGCGGCTGCGCGGGGTAGTTGGTTTCGTCGTTGTTGTTGTGGTGCTCGTCGTGCCGGCGCTCGGCCGCCAGCTGCGCCGCCCCCACCCGCACGTCGCGCGCGCTCAGCCGGCGCTCCTCCACGCGGCGGGACAGGGTGGTGTTCTGCACGTTGAAGTTGTCGAAGACCACCAGGCCCGGATTGGCCGCCGCCTTCTGCGTGTTGGCGCCCAGGGAAAAGTAGAGGGCCGTCAGGGGGATGGGAGCCGCCATGCTGAAGAGGACCGTCCACGCCGTGCCGTCGGCCGACAGCTCCCAGTACAGGGTGCCGGCCCGCTCGCGCATGCGCAGCCAGCGGTGCGCCTGCGGGTCGTGCGGGATGGACTCGCGGATGGCCTGGGTCCCGGCGATCAGCGTCACCGCCGAGACAAGGCCCTGGCCCACGAAAAAGAACACCGCGTTGGTGGAGTCCTGGCTGGCGATCAGGTACAGGTTGCTGCCCACCGGGGCCGGGTCGCTGCCGACCACTTCCACGAAGACCATGGAGCCGGTCAGGTCGTAGATGGCTCCTCCCGCGGAGCGGTAGAAGTACTGGTTGACCCCGGCCAGCGACGGAGCGGGACGGATCTCCAGCCGGCCGTTCACCTCGCGGATGCGGCTGGCCAGCCCCGTGGGGCTGGTGACCGTCCACTTCGTGGCGTCGAGGGTGTTGTCGTTGAAGTTGTCAACGAGGGTGTGTGCCTTCGCCATGGGATTCTCCCTGGTGAAGGTGCGTGCCGCGGTGCGGCATGCGGGGTCCCGTCCGGCGGCGGGCGCCGCGGGGAAAGACCGATGGGGGAGACGCGGGTGGCGCGTCCCGGGAGCGCCGAGAACCGATGGGGGCGGACGCGAAAAGGCCCCCTCCGGCGTTCTGCCGGCGGGGGCCTCGGCGGGGCCCGGTTGTCTCGGGTGGCCGCGGCGGTGCCGCCGCGACCTGTTCCAAGGATAAACCCGCGTCCTGAACCCTGTCAATCGGTCGCGGACGCCTCAGGCGTACGTGCACACGGGGTTCACGAAGGTGTCCGGCTCCGGGTTGCTTCCGCACTGGTAGCCCCAGCACGAGGGGACGGTGTCGTCCGTGGGCTCGCAGATCCAGCAGTACGACTGCGGCCCGCCCTGGCCCGTGTCCGACGTGGGGAGCGTGCGCTCGGCGACGGCCGTGGTGGCGAACGACTGCACTTCGATGCTGTTGATGTCCAGGCGTATGATGTTCGTCCGGTGGCTGAAAGGGAGTGGGGAGAGCGAACGGATCATCGCACGCGTCGCCTGTGGCGTGCACGTGCGAATCACCGGGAAATGGATGCGGGGCGATGCGCGGCATCCGGGCTCATCCGGCGTGACCGGAATCGGCGTCGTGCGATGGGGAACGCGCCCCGGGAGATCGTGTCCCGGGGCGCGTTCGACATCGGCCCGCCGCGCGGGATCAGACGCAGCCCACGCAGCTGAACTGGTGGGCCTGCGTGCAGGGGTAAAAGCGCGTCTCGGGATCGATGGGCTGCGGCTGGCACGCGGGATCGGTGTTGCCGGTGGGATAGCAGATGTAGCAGTACGACTCCGGTCCGCCCTTGCCCGTGTCGACGGTGATGGGCGTGGCGTCGATGGGCGTGGCGGTCGCGAACGACTCCACCTGCAGGCTGTTCATGTCCAGGCGCATGGCCGTGTCCTCCGGGGGATGTGAGTGGGACCAGGGAGGGTGTACAGGCTAATGCGGAGGGTGTCCTGCATCAAGAATTTTATTCTGGAAAGGATTCTTTGTCTCGGATGGAGCCGGCTCGCGCGGAAGGTCGGAGATCCCGAACGCCCCCTCCGGGCTCGCGGAGCGCGCCCACCTCTCCCAGGACTGCCGGGGGAGGTTTGGAAGAGCTGGATGACTGCACCCGCGACGGCCGGTCGCGGACCGGAGGGAACCCGCAGGAGGACGGCGTCCCTTGGTAGCCAGGCTGCTTTGGGCGAGGGGACGGCATCCGCGTTATTTGGGAGAAGCACTCCCACTGTAGGCAACGCCGCGGAGGCGCAGCGTACTTCATCGCGCGACGACGTACTCTGCGCGTCCGCTCTGCGTGAACATGCGGCTCGCCCCGTCGTCCATCGCCTGGGGGAGGGGCAGGGTGGTGGCCGCGGAGCGCGGTGTGGGCCCGGGCGCATCATCCACCCGATCGCGATCCGTAGAAGGATGCCAGGTCCGGACGGCTGGCCCCGGGCGGTTCGTCGCCTGCGCGATGCGCCGGACGGAGAACCGCCCGCGGAGGCGCCGTCCCGCGAGCACGGCATCCACCGGATCACGATCCGTAGAAGCCTGCCTGTCCGTCGTGGACGTACGGACGGATGAGGGCGCGGAGGGCTACAGGCCCACCGGGAGCACCAGGCGGGCCTCGCAGCCGGGGCGGTCGTCGCGGTTGGCCAGGCGCAGGGTGCCGCCGTGCGCCTCCGCGATCTGCCGGCTGAGCACTAGGCCGATGCCCGAGCCGCTGGGCCTGGTGGTGAAGAAGGGGACGAACAGGTTGTCCGGGTTGGCGATCCCCGGTCCCTCGTCGCGGATCCACACCGTGACGGAGCGCGCGTCCGCATCCCATCCCGCCTCCACGCCGCCCCCCGTCTCCGCCGCCGCCTCCGCCGCGTTGGCCAGCAGGTTGATGAGCACCTGGTCCAGCTGGTCGGGGTCCGCGTGGACGGTCACGGGCGGACCCTCCACCAGGCGGATGGCGCCCCGCGTCTCCAGCCGTACGGCGCGGCTCACCAGCCCGCGCACGTCCACGGGGCGCTTGCGGGGCGGGGGAAGGCGCGCCAGCCGCGCGTAGCTGCTCATGAAGCGGCCCAGCGCCTCGGCGCGCGAGGCCACGACGGACAGCCCCTGCTCCAGGTCGTCGTCCCGGTCGGCCGGGGCGGGGGCGCGGCCCATCAGGTCCAGCAGGCTGCGGGAGATGGACTGGATGGGCGCCAGCGAGTTGTTGATCTCGTGGCTCAGCACGCGGATGAGGCGGCGCCATGCCTCGCGCTCCTCCTGGCGCAGCACGCGCCCCACGTCGCTCAGCACCAGCAGCTGGTGCGGCACGCCGTCCTGGCGAAAGCTGGCCCGGCGCAGGTCCCAGGGCCCGCTGCCGCCGGGAAAGGTGCGCTCCACCGTGGCGGGCGTCTCGCCGTCCAGCAATCCATCCAGCCCCAGCTCGCGGGCCCCGGCCCCCGCCAGGGCGTCGGAGGGCAGGCGCAGCAGCTCCTCCGCCGCGCGGTTGGCGAACTGGACGCGGTCGTGGTGATCCAGGGCGATCACCACCACGTCCAGGTTGGAGAGCACGGCCCGGAGAAGCGCGGAGGCTTCCAGCTCCCCCAGCCGCAGGTGCCGCAGCCGGTCCGTCAGCTGGTTCAACTCCAGGCTGGCCAGCCCCACGGGATCCTGGGGATCGAACACGCGGGCGCGGGTGCTGAAGTCGCCCACGCGCAGGGAGGCGATCAGGTTCGCCAGCGTCTGCAGGGGGCGGGCGAAGCGGCGGCGCGCGGCCTCGGCGCACCCCAGCCAGACGGGCGGCACGAGCAGGGTGACGGCCCAGCGCACGGCCGGCGGGGCGGGGAGGAGCCACGCGAGCGCGAGGGCCGCGACGGTTCCCGGGAGCCCCGCCGCCAGCGCCAGCAGCAGGACCCGGGCGTCCGAACGCCGCAGCATCCTCATACGGGGTCCGGAAGACGACGCATGGGGCGACAGGGGCAAGGAGTGGAATTGCGAACGAGAAACGAGTGAGGAAGCGGCTCGCCCATGGCCGGGAATGCGCCAGCCCGGCCCGGCCGCGGCACGTCCTGATCATACCGGGTCCCGAAAAGCCGCTGTCTTCCCTGCGTCCTCCGGCGGCGCGCGCACCCCGCGGGGGATGAAAGTCGCCTTTGTCCCCCTCCCCAGGGTTTTGGGGGGAGGTGGGCGAGCTCCGCGAGCCCGGAGGGGGCGCTCGCGGGGAGGCCGCCAGATGTGCAGAGGGCTGGTTCTGGCGTGTAGCAGGCCTCACGCGAGCGCCCCCTCCTCGCACCTCCCCCAATAACCCCTGGGGAGGTTGAACCGCGGTGGCTTTCATCCCGCAGGGTGCGCGCGGCGCCGGATGCCTCGGGAAGTCGACTCGCCGATGCGCAGCGTTTCTGCGGAGTCGGGATCAGCCAGCGGTTCGGCTCACGTATCCAGGCCGTGCTTCTGCAGGCGGCGGTACAGGGCGCTGCGGGACAGGCCCAGCGCCTCGGCCGCGTGGCTCACGTTGCCGCCGTGGCGGTCCAGCGCCTTGCGGATCAGGTGCCGCTCCACCTCTTCCAGCGGCATGTCCTCCAGCCCGTCGCCCCCGCGGGAGGCCGGCGCGCGCAGGTTCAGGTCCATGGCCGCCACCCGGTCGCCGCCGGCCAGGAGGACGGCGCGCTCCACCGTGTGCGACAGCTCGCGGACGTTGCCGGGCCAGGCGTAGTCCAGCAGGGCGCGCATGGCGTCGGAATCGAATCCCTGCAGCCGCTTGCCGTAGCGCTGGGCGAAGCCGCGGAGAAAGTGCTCCGCCAGCACGGGGACGTCGTCGCGGCGCTCGCGCAGGGGTGGAACGTGGATCTCCACCGTGTTGATGCGATACAGCAGGTCGCCGCGAAAGCGCCCCTCGGCCACCTCCTGGTGCAGGTCCAGGTTGGTGGCGGAGATGAGCCGCACGTCCGCCGTGCGCGGCTGGCTGCTGCCCACCCGCTGGAACTCGCCCGTCTGCAGCACGCGCAGCAGCTTGGCCTGCAGCGACATGGGCATCGTCCCGATCTCGTCCAGGAAGAGCGTGCCCCGGTGCGCGGACTCGAAGTAGCCGATGCGCTCCGTCCTGGCGTCCGTGAACGCGCCCTTCACGTGCCCGAACAGCTCGCTCTCCACCACCCCCGTGGCGATGCCGCCCGCGTGCACGGTCACCAGGGGTCGCGAGGCGCGGGCGGATTCGGCGTGCAGGCGGCGGGCGATGACCTCCTTGCCCGTGCCGTGCTCGCCCGTGATGAGCACGCTGGCTCCCGACGGGGCAATGCGGCGCACCATGTCCAGCACGTCGCGCATGGCGCGGGACACCGCCACGACGGACGCGGGGGCGGCGTCGTCCGTGAGCCGGCGGTTCTCGTCTTCCAGGTGCCGCGCCGTCCGCAGGGCCCGGCCCAGCTCCACCTGGGCGCGGAGGGTCGCGAGGAGCCGGTGGTTGTCCCACGGCTTCTCCACGTAGTCCCGGGCGCCCAGGCGCATGGCCTCCACGGCGCCCTCCACGCTTCCCCACGCCGTCATCACGACGAGGGGAAGGCCGGGATGCACGGCGCGGATGCGGCGCAGCAGGTCCATCCCCTCGGCGCCGGAGGTGGTGTCGCGGGCGTAGTTCAGGTCCAGCAGCACCACGTCGAAGTCGTGCTCCTGCAGCTGCCGGGCGACGGCGGCGGGCGAGGCGGCCGTCTCCACGACGTATCCCTCGCCCTTGAGCAGCAGGCGCACGGCCTGGAGCACGTCGGGCTGGTCGTCGGCGACGAGGACGCGGGGGGCTTCGGCCGGGGCGGACATGGAATCGGGGGACGGGTACGCGAATGCGGGGAATGGACGGCTCACGGCAGCGCCCCGGGCGTGGGGCCTCCGAAGATAGCGCGGGGCCGGTGCGGCGGCGACGGGGACGGCCCGGCGCGCGCGGGCGCCGGGGCGGATGGATCGAAACGCATCGGCTGCCTCGTCCTGGTCTGCCGCGGATCGCGTCCGGCGGGAAACCCCGCCCCCGCGCGGGACGCGCTGGATCACCATCATCCGGAAACCGGCGCCGTGCGAATTTCTGCTTGCGCACTGCCGTGGCGTGCGTTCCTGGGCCCGAGCCAGGCGCCGCGCGGAGCGTTCGGCCGACGACGGTCCCGGCGGCCGACCCGAAGGCGCAGCTGTCCACCCCCCGCTCCGTTCCCGGCACGAGCGTCCTGCCGGACCCGGGATCAGTCCTTGATCCGCAGGCGGTCAACGTTTTCCCAGCGGGACAGGTCGGTAAGGATCACCTGGTCGCCCGCCGCCAGGCCGGACACGACCTCCACCGTGTTCACGGACGCGCGGCCAAGACGGACGGGGACGCGCACGGCCGCCGCGCCGCCCTCCACGACCTTCCACAGCGACGCGTTCCCCTCGGACTGCGCGTACGCCGGGCGGCCCATGTGCAGCACGGACGGCAGCCGGTCCAGCTCGATGGTGCCGTCCACCGTCAGGTCCGGGCGCGCGCCGCGGGGCAGGGTTCCGTCCAGCGCCACGTCCACCGTGACCGCGCCCGCCTGCACCGACGGGTCAATGCGCACCACGCGCCCCGCCGCGATGCCGCTGCGCGTGTCGATGCTGGCCGCCTGCCCCACGGCCAGGTCGCGCGCCTGCGTCTCGGGGATGCGCAGCACGGCCTTGAGCCGGCCCGGCTCCACCACCCGCGCCAGCGTCGTCCCCGGGGTGACCCACTGGCCCACCTGGAGCTGGAGGTCCTGTACGATGCCCGCCGCGCCCGCCACCACCCGCATGGAGCCCGCTCGCTGGCCGTGAAAGGCGGTGATGGAGCGCAGCCGCTCCACCTGCGCCCGCTGCACGGCCAGCCGCGACGCCACCGAGCGGTCCAGCACCCGCACCTGCTCCTCTTCCGAGGCCACGCGCTGGGCCATCTCCCGCGCCCGGTCCGCCGAGCGCTCGGCCTCCAGCCGCGCGATGAGCCCGCGCTCCATCATCTCGCGGTCCGCCTCTGCCCGGCGCCGGGCCTCGCGCTCCTCGGAACGGAGGGTGGCCAGCGTGCCCTGCAGCGCCAGCCGCTGCGTCTGCAGCGACGTCTCCAGGTTCGCCAGCTCCGCCTGCGCCTGGGCCATCTGCCGCTCCGCGTCCAGCCCTTCCAGCTGCACGTCGGGGTTGGAAAGCTCCAGCAGCACGGTGCCCGGCTGCACCGGGTCCCCCGGCTGGACGAGGATGCGCTCCACCCGGCCTCCCGTCGTCGCGGAGATCCAGCGCACGCGCTCGGGCACCAGCGTGCCGGGACCCCGGACGGCGCGCACCATCTCGCCGCGCCGCACGCTGTCGATGATGACCTGCTCCCGCTGCACGGACGGCGCCGCGGGCTCCAGCCGCGAAGCGCCGAACGCCAGCACCCCCAGCACCCCGATCCCCCCGCCGATCATGGCGAAGCGGCGGTTGCGGCGAGCCCTTGTATCGGTGCGCGGTACGTCCATGGATGCCTGCGGGAAAGGGGATCGGGCCGGGGGACACGGGGCGGATACAGGGAAAGCCCCGTGCCGGAGCCGCGCGAAAGCCCAAGTCGTTGCCCCGGGTGGACTTGCCGAGCGGACGGGCGGTCCGCCCTCCGCGGGGCGTGTCCGGTGGCGGGAATTCGCGTCCCACGATCGAACACTCGCGCCCGTGTCGGGCATCCAGGCGCGTCAGGGGACGCGGGTGTCCGATTTCGCGAATCCAAATCCCACCACCGGACACCACGCCCGGCGGGAACCCGGCGCCGGCGTCCGCGTAATCCGTTGCCAGCGCACGTGATCGCGTTATTCCGGCGACGCGGCACGGTCCGTGTTCTTCCAAAGGGCCGGCGGGGATCGAAACGCGCCGCCGGCCGTGCGCCCTCGTCCTACCCTGAAGCCAGCGGCGGATTCGCCCCGTCCGCCGGCGCCTGTCCTCCTCCTGCGTGCAAGCGATGACCGCCGCGAACGAACCGCTGATCCGGCTCGAGAACGTTTCCAAGGTCTTTTACACGGACCAGGTGGAGACGCACGCGCTCGCCAACGTGCACCTGGGCATCCGCTCCGGCGAGTTCGTCGCCATCGCGGGGCCGTCCGGGTGCGGCAAGAGCACGCTGCTCTCCGTCCTGGGGCTGCTGGATTCCCCCACGGGCGGCGAGTACCGCCTGGCGGGCACGCCCGTGCAGGGGCTCTCCACCACCGAGCGCGCCCGCATCCGCAACCGCGAGATCGGCTTCATCTTCCAGTCGTTCAACCTGATCGGCGACCTGACGGTGTTCGAGAACGTGGAGCTGCCGCTCACCTACCGCGGCATGCCCTCGGCCGAGCGGCGCAGGCGCGTGGAAGAGGCGCTGGAGCGCGTGCAGATGTCCCACCGCAACGGCCACTATCCCGCGCAGCTTTCCGGCGGGCAGCAGCAGCGCGTGGCCGTGGCGCGGGCCATTGCCGGCACCCCCGCCGTGCTGCTGGCGGACGAGCCCACGGGAAACCTGGACTCCGCCAACGCCACCGCCGTCATGGAGCTGCTGCGCGACCTGCACGGCCAGGGCAGCACGCTGGTGATGGTGACGCACGATCCCCGCTTTGCCAGCTTTGCCGGGCGGCAGGTGCACCTGTTCGACGGCCAGGTGGTGGAAGACGGCGCCACCGCCGGCGAGCCGCAGGGCGTGAGTGCGTGAGTGCGGAAGTGCGAAAGTGCGAGAGTGCGAGAGTGCGAGAGTGCGAGAGTGCGAGAGTGCGGGAGTGCGTGAGTGCGGGCGTGCGGGCGTGAGGGGGCCGCCTGCCGCGTGCTATGTGGAATCCGCCGAACGATCTGTCCGACCAACCCGGGTCCGGCCGCCGCCGGAGCCGCCCGCCGCGTGAAGGAGCATCGATGAAGACCGGCATCTCCTGGATCGACCTCAGGCTGGGCCTCCGGATGCTGTTCAAGAACCCCGGGATCACGCTCGTGGGCGGGATGGCCATGGCGGTGGCCATCGCCATCGGGGCAGCCATGTTCGGCTTCTCCCACGCCCTGCTGAATCCCCGGCTGCCCCTGGACGAGGGCCACCGGATCGTGGCCGTGGAGAACCGGGACGTCTGGAGCGACAACCCGCAGCGCCCGTCCCTGCACGACTTTGCCGGGTGGCGGCAGGAGCTGCGCACCATCCGCGAGGTGAGCGCGTACCGCGACGTCACCCGCAACCTCATCTCGCCCGACGGCAGCGCCGAGCCCGTGCGCCTGGCGGAGATGTCGGCGTCGGGGTTCCGCGTGGCCCGCGTGGCCCCCGCGCTGGGCCGCGCCCTGGTGGAGGAGGACGAGCAGCCGGGCGCGCCGCCGGTGGTGGTCATCGGCCACGACGTGTGGCGCACGCGCTTCAACGGCGACTCGCGGATCGTGGGGCAGACGGTGCGGCTGGGCAACGCCGTGCACACGGTGGTGGGCGTGATGCCGGAAGGCTTTGCCTTTCCCGTGAACCACGACTGGTGGATCCCCCTGCGCCTCTCGCCCGCCGGCCCTGCGCCCGGCGAGGGGCCGGAGGTCTTCGTCTTTGGGCGGCTGGCGCCCGGGGCAGGCCGGGACCAGGCGCAGGCGGAGCTCGACGCCGCGGGCCGGCGGGCGGCGGCCGCGTACCCGGACACCCACGCCGACCTGCGGCCCCAGGTGCTGAAGTACACCGATCCCGCCATGGGCGTCCAGGACATCGGGTGGGAGATCACCCTCATCCACGCGCTGATCAGCCTGCTGCTGGTGGTGGTGGCGGTGAACGTGGGGGTGCTGATCTACGCGCGGACGGCCACGCGGCGGGGCGAGATCGCCATCCGCACGGCCCTGGGCGCCAGCCGCCGCCGCATCGTGGCGCAGCTCTTTGCCGAGGCGCTGGTGCTGGCCTCCGCCTCCGCCGTCGCCGGGCTGCTGCTCGCCGGCGCCGGCCTGCGCATGGCGCACGCGATCCTGAAGGCGGAGATCCCGCTCGCGTCGGCGTTCTGGCTGGACCTGGGGCTGCGGCCCGCCACCGTCCTGTACGTGATGGGGCTGACGGTGCTGGCCGCCGTCATCTCCGGCGTACTCCCCGCGCTGGGGGCCACGGGACGGCGCGCGCAGGAGAGCCTGCGCCAGCTGGGGGGCGGCACGGGGCTGCGGCTGGGGCGCACCTGGACGGTGCTCATCGTGACCCAGGTGGCGTTTGCCGTGGGGGCCATCCCCGTCGTGCTGGGCGTGGCGGCCAACGAGATGGGCGAGGTGCTGACCCGCCCCCTGTTTCCCGAGGACGAGTTCCTTTCCGGCGGGCTGGAGATGGATCCCGATCCCCCCGCGGGAACGGACGCCGAGGTGTACCGGCGGGAGCTCGCCGCCGGCTTCGCGGTCCGGCAGCAGGAGGTGGTGCGGCGGCTGCGGGCGGAGCCGTGGGTGGCGGACGTGGCCGTGGGCACCAGCCTGCCCGGCCTGGGCGGCTGGACCGCCATCCAGGTGGAGCGCCCGGGCACGGTGCAGGGAGCCAGCCAGCACATCGTGACGGTCAACCGCGTGGACGGGGACTACCTGGCGGCCTTTGGCAGCACGGTTCTCGCGGGCCGCGGGCTGGGCGCCGCGGACGCGGACACGGCCGCGCGGACCGTGGTCGTGAACCAGGCGTTCGTGCGCAGGTACCTGCAGAACGGCGACGTCCTGGGCCACCGGGTGCGCTTCGGCTGGCCGAAGAAGCCACGGCCGGGGCAGCAGGAGCCGCCGCCGGAGCCCTGGCACGAGATCGTCGGCGTCGTGGCCGACGTCCACGCGAACGTCGTCGCGCCCGAGCTGGCCCAGCCCGGGATCTTTCGCGCGCTGGTGCCGGGGCAGCTCTCCCGCGCGGAGCTGGTTGTCCGCGTGCGGGGCGACGACGTCCCGGCGTACTTGGCGCGAATGCGGGCGGTCACCGCCGCCGTGGACCCCACCCTGCGGCTGGAGCCGCGCGTGCTGCGCGAGGTCTACGGCCAGGAGCGGTCGGCGGTGGGGTTGATGGGGCTGGTGCTGGGAGCCGTCATCCTGAGCGTGCTGGGGCTCTCCGCGGCCGGCATCTACGCCATGATGTCGTTCACCGTCACCCAGCGTCGCCGCGAGATCGCCCTTCGCGCCGCGCTGGGCGCCGATCCGCGCCGCCTCCTGTCGGGCATCTTCGCCCGCTCGCTGCGCCAGCTGGCGCTGGGGGGCGCGCTGGGGATCGCCGCCGCCGTCGCGCTGAACCTGGCGATGGAGGGCTCGGTCTTCCATGGCCGCAGCGTGTTCCTGGTCCCCGCCGTCTGCCTGGTGATGATGGTGGTGGGGATGCTGGCCGCCGTGGGGCCGGCGCGCCGCGGCCTGCGCATCCATCCCATGGAGGCCCTGCGCGACCAGTAGGCCGGACGAAGCGCACCCGGTCCACCCCCTGGAGACGGCCTGCACGGGCTTCCGGGCGACGCCGCGACGAAGGAGACATCCATGGGGGGCGCATCCATCGCCGGCGGCTCGCGCCCTTCCACCACCCGTCGCCGCCGTGGGATCACGCACGGGCAGGGACCAGGGGCGGCTTCCCTGGATGACGCTCCTGCGGCGGAGAGGGATACCGGGTCCGGTAAAACGCTGACTGCTGCGCGTGGGATGGCTCTACGGAAGGATTTCACATGGGGCCCGCGGCCAGCGGAGAGTAACGGGTCGAAAGAAAGGCCGTTCACTCCGTTGGCCGCGGGCCCCGTGTGGGAATGCTGTTTCTTTCTCCACGTCTACGGTGTGAGAGGATCAGCGCGGCACGGCGACGAGGCCCAGGGGGACGCGGCGCCATGCCCGCCACGCGAGCGGAGCGCCGGACCGCGGGCGGACGAGCATCTGCCCGGAGATGCCGCCGTCCAGCAGCACCGCGCGCCGGCAGCCCAGCGCGCCCATCAGCCCCGCCATCTCGGGCGAGGTGGGGCCCACGGGCAGCTCGCCCACGGCGCCGCCCAGCGCGTCGAAGCGCGTGAGGGCAACGAGGATGCGCCCGTCCGGCAGCAGGCCCAGCGCCAGCCGCGAGTCGCGGTGCGCCACGTCCACCCCGCGCCCGGCGGCCGCCAGCTGCGCCGGCACCTGGCCGTCGCCCACCAGGAGCGCGGGGTAGCTCTGGAACGCCGCCGCGATCCCGCCGCGCGCGCGGACCGCGGGAAGCTCGTCCGCCGTGACCAGCCGCACGCCGCCGGCCCCGTCCACCACGAACGCCATCGACAGCGGTCCCTGGCCGGGCGGCTGCTCCTCGCGGCCGTCGCGCACCACCCATCCCCACGGCCGGGCGCCGGAGAACTGCCCCGCGTTGAGCGCCAGGACGGCCGCGTCCGGCAGCGAATCCACCGTCCAGCCGGGAAGCAGCCCCTGCATGCGCGTGGCCCGCTCCAGGCGAAAGCGCAGCCGCCGGGGATCCGCGCGCACCAGGACGACGCGCAGCCGCCGCGCCTCGCCGGAGCCGGAGATCCGCAGCTCGGCGTGCTCCAGCCCCGGGCGCAGCGTGCGCCAGCGGACGGCCGCGTTCAGCGCGGGGTGCGGAGCCGTCCACCGCGCCGGCGCCTGCTCCGAGCGCCAGAACGGGGTCCACGCGCCGTTGCGCTCCACGGCCAGGGCGGAGCGGGGCAGCCCCTGCGCCGCCGCCGCGCCGGGCGCGAGCAGAACGCCAACGAGCAGGGCGCGCCGCAACTCGCGGCGCGCCCTGCCGGTCCCCCGCGCGGCGGCGGCGTGGATCACGAGATCTCCGCCAGCTCCCGCAGGAGCGTGGGGCAGCGCTCGCGCAGCGCGGCCGTCTCCGCGGCGGTGTACACCCAGAAGACGTTGATGCCGTCGCCCGGCAGCCGCACCTCGCCCTGAACGGCGCCGGCCGCGGACGCCTCGCAGAACGGCACGACGCGCTCCTTGATGAGGGCGTACTCGCGCGCGCTGAACCCGCCCGCCGCGAGTCCCGCCTGCAGCGCGTGCTCCGGCGCCTCGCGCCGGATGCGGTCGCCCTCCTCGGGGTCGCCGCACGCCCGCGCCAGCGCCGCCTTGACCTCCTCGGCCACGGCCGTCATCCGGGCGTAGTCGTTGCTTTCGGCCGCCGCGTTGAGCCTGGCGTACACCGCCTGCCCGGCCTCGGAATTGTAGAAGTCCAGCTGGCACTGCGCGTACTGCTCCGGCGTCTTGAGGCCGCCCAGCCGCTGCGCCAGCTGGCCCAGATCGGCGCGCTCGGCCCGCATGGCGGCGTGAAAGCGGTCCAGCACGGGCGCCGTCATCTCCAGCACGTCACCGCGGTTCACGGGGGCGGTTGTGGACGGCTGGGCGGCGGCGGGCGGGGCCGCCTGCACGGACGGCGTGCCCGCCACGGCACCGGCGGCGCGTCCGGCCGCGCGGCGCAGGCCGCCGAGCTGGGCGTGGGCGGCGGTCGAGACGGAAAGCGTCAGCACCGCGCAGAGGGCGGCGGCGCGCACGAAAGTCGAAGAAATCACGGAATCCTCTTGGATCGGTTCGGTCGGATTGGCCGTCAGCGCGCCCCGCGGATGCGTCCGGGCGGAGCGGATCCCGGGATGGAGCGCGTCCCGGAATTCCGAAAAAGATACGCGCGCCCCGATCCACCGTCGTTGGGTCATCTGACCCCCGTCCCGTGGGCGCGCCGATGGAATTTCGTCCGCGTGAATGCCGGGATCCTCATCGCCGGCGATCACGCCGCGTTCCGAGGCACGCTATCCGCAAAGAAACGCGATGGATCGGCAAACGTGATTTGTCCTCCGGGTGGCGCGGATGGATCGATTTTCTTGACGAGCCAAGGCGCGAACATTTTACTGTTGATGCGGCCGCGCTCCGTGTATCCACACGATGGGCAGATGCCGCTTCCGGGCACGCGCGCCGCGTCACGCTGGTTTCAGTGCAGATTCTTTGACGCCGTCGCGATCGGACGGCCGGCGGAAGGCGTGCCTCAACGGTCACAGGGAGAGACGCATGAAGAAGCTCACGCTGGAGATCGACACGCTGCGCGTCGACAGCTTCCCCACGACGGCGGTGGACGCGGCGGTGCGGGGCACCGTGCACGGGCACGACACCATCGAGAGCGAATGGTGCACCATGCCCAAGACGTGCAGCGCTCCGCCCTGCGACACCCGCGCCTACACCTGTGCCACCTGCTGAAGGCGGCCGGGAAAAGAAACGAAGCGCCTCCGGGATCATCGTCCCGGAGGCGCTTCGCATGGTCCGCTGGCGGCGTTTACGCGCAGCCCACGCAGGTGAGCTGCCGGGTGCACGGGTAAAAGTGCGTCTCCGGGTCGATCGGCTTCGTCACGACGATGCTCGGTTCCTCGATGACGATGGTCTCCGTCTCGGTGTCGCCGAACGCGTTCGTGGAGAACGACTGCACGTCCAGGGTGTTGAGGTCCAGGCGCATGGCGGTTTCCTTGTGGGGGGATTGGGTGACGTGCCTGGATGGTAGCGACCCGCCCTCAATCCTGTCAATCATTTTGATGCGTAAAACGTGAGTAGATGCGATGCGCGTGAAGGGACGAAGCGCGTTTCGGGCGCCTTCGATGCGCAACGACGTAAAAAACGCCTCCGGGCGATCTCCGGGAGGCGCGTCTCGCATCAGCCGAACACCAGCGTTCCGATGGACGAGCCGGCCGCGCGAATTTCATTGCGTCGCGGGGTGGGCGGCTTGATATTGTCCGTTCCCGCCCGTCCTTCCCCGCCCAGGAGAGAGCATCATGTCCGACAGCAGCGTCGCCGCCCAGCCCAACGTCGAGCTCAGCAACCCGGTGATCAAGGCGTCCGGCTACTACTTCACGTACTCGCAGGGCGCGTACAAGCTGGGGTTCTATGACCAGGACGGCACCCAGCTCATGACCAACGACGCCGATGCCGGCCTGATCGGCGCCGTGCAGGCGGCGTTCGCGCAGGGCGCCACGGTCAACGCCACGCTGTTCGTGAACCGGCCGCAGTGGATCGCCCTCTCCATCGAGGCCCCGAAGCCCGCATCCTGAGCGGCCGCCGCGCCGTGACGAACGAAAAGCCCCCGCGCCGGACCTGGCGCGGGGGCTTCGACGTTCCATCCGCGGAGGCCGGAGCCTACTCCTCGGCCATGAACGGGTACTCGAAGCTGCGGGGCGGGGCAAAGGTCTCCTTGATGGTGCGCGGGCTGATCCACCGCACCAGGTTCAGGATGCTGCCCGCCTTGTCGTTGGTGCCGCTGGCCCGCGCGCCGCCGAACGGCTGCTGGCCCACCACCGCGCCCGTGGGCTTGTCGTTCACGTAGAAGTTGCCGGCCGCGTTGCGCAGCGCCCGGTCCGCCTGCAGGAGCGCCGCGCGGTCGTTGGAGAACACGGCGCCCGTGAGCGCGTAGGGGCTCGTCTGGTCCACGATCCTGAGCGTCTGCTCCCACTCCGCGTCCGGATAGACGTACAGCGAGACCACGGGGCCGAACACCTCCTCGCACATCAGCGTGTAGGCGCTGTCCTGCACCTGCACCAGCGTGGGCTGGATGAAGTAGCCCTTGCTGTCGTCGAAGGTGCCGCCCGCGATGATCTCCACGTTGTCGGCTTCCTTCGCGTGCTTGATGTAGCCCGTGATCTTGTCGTACGCCTTACGGTCGATCACCGCGCCCATGAAGTTGCGGAAGTCCGACGGGTCGCCCACGCGGATCTCCCCGATCATCTCCAGCGTGCGCTCCTTCACCACCGGCCACAGCGACTCGGGGCAGTAGATGCGCGACGCGGCGCTGCACTTTTGCCCCTGGTACTCGTAGCCGCCGCGCACGATGGCCGTGGCGAAGGCGATGGGGTCGGCGCTGGGGTGCGCGATGATGAAGTCCTTGCCGCCCGTCTCGCCCACCAGCCGCGGGTACGTCCTGTACGTGTCGATGCGGTCGCCCACCGTCTTCCAGATGGTCTGGAACACGGCCGTGCTGCCCGTGAAGTGGATGCCGGCCAGGTTGGGGTCGTGCAGCACCGTCTCCGTCATCGGCCCCGGGTCGCCCGGGAGGAAGTTGATGACGCCCGCCGGCAGCCCCGCCTCTTCCAGCAGCTTCATGAAGTGGTAGTTGCTGTAGACGGCCGTGGCCGCGGGCTTCCACAGCGCCACGTTGCCCAGCATGGCCGGCGCCGTGGGCAGGTTTCCACCGATGGCCGTGAAGTTGAACGGCGTGACGGCGTAGATGAAGCCCTCGAGCGGCCGGTGGTCCAGCCGGTTCCACATCCCCGGGCCGCTGAACGGCTGCTCGCGGTACAGCTGCTGCGCGAAGTACGTGTTGAAGCGCAGAAAGTCGATGAGCTCGCAGGCGCTGTCGATTTCGGCCTGGTACGCGTTCTTGCCCTGGCCCAGCATGGTGGCCGCGTTGATGATGGGCCGCCAGCGGCCCGCCAGCAGGTCGGCGGCGCGCTGGAACACGGCCAGGCGGTCTTCCCACGGCCAGTTGCTCCACTCCTGCCACGCGGCCATGGCCGCGTCGATGGCCTGGCGCACCTCGGCGGGGCCGGCCTTGTGGTAGCGGGCCAGCACATGGCCGTGGTCGTGGGGCATCACGCTGGTTTCCGTGTTGCCCGTGCGCACCTCGCGCCCGCCGATGATCAGCGGGATCTCGATCTCCTCGCCGGCCATGCGCGCGTACGCGGCCTTGAGCTCGGCGCGCTCCGGCGACCCGGGGGCGTACGACTTCACCGGCTCGTTGATCGGCGCGGGCACGTTGGGAATGCTATTCATCACCCTCTCCTCGTCGGCTCGTGGTTAGCGGCAAGTTACGGGGCGACGCGCGGAGGCGCTACCCGGGTTCCGGATCAACCGGGCACCTGGATCGGGTGCCGCACGCGGGGGTGGCGCGGTTCCGGCGGACGTGCTGCCGGTGTTAGCTTGGATGTGGATCTGAAAGCAACATTTGGCCTGCACGGAGGACCCATGTCGCTGACAATGCACGAAATCGAAGCCGAAGCCCGGCATTTGACGCCGGCGGAACGTGCAGACCTTGCTCAACGGCTTTTCGCGAGCATCGAAGATGAAGAGGCTGCGGGGAGCGAAGCCGAGGTGGAGCAGGCGTGGCTGGAGGAAGCTGACCGGCGCTACGCGCGTTACCTCGCGGGTGAGACGCGGTCCGTATCTGCCGCGGATGCCTTGGCGCGAGTCCGTGCGCGGATCGCAGGCCGCTGATGCCGGTCCGTCTGCTGTTGGAAGCAGAGGATGACCTGGACGAGGCGGCCGCGTTCCTGGAGCAACGCGTCCCCGGGTTGGGGAGGGCGCTTGTCGAGGAGGTTGAACGCGCGCTCGCTCGGTTGGAGGAAAATCCGCACGTGGGACCTCACGCGAGCCGCAACGTTCGCAAGCTGCGCGTGAAGCGGTTTCCCTACAATCTCGTTTATCGGATCTTGCCAGAGGAAGTCCTCGTCATCGCCGTTGCCCATCACCGTCGGCGGCCATCGTACTGGAGAGGTCGTGGATAAAGCATGAGGCGAGCAGCCGCCGGACCCCATGGGCCGGCGGCTGATTTCTTACGGGATCAGCTCTCGTAGACGGGCGCGCCGGCGGATTGCTGCACGAGCGTGATGGCATGGCCGCAATCGCGCTTGTTGATGTAGCCCTGGCTGGACTCGGCAATCACCCCGTAGCCGCCCGCCAGGAGCCGCCACCGCCAGCGTCCCTGCTTGTCCATGTACATGTAGAACGCCATCGTCCATCTCGCCTGGGATGCGTCTCGCGGACGGATTTGCCTCTGCCCGCCGTTCTCCCAGATTGGAGGGACGCGTGCGCGGCGGATTCCGCATCCGTTTTCGCGCCGTGCCTCTCTCAACCCGCACGATGGAGTGGTCGATGAGCGACAGTCCCACCTCCGCCCCCGCCACATCCTCCCCGATCCCCGACGACGATCCCGGCCGCGCGCTGGCCGTGGTGCCCGCGCCGGACAGCGACGGTCTGCGGCACATCGCCATCGCGGGCGGCATCTACACCATTCTCCTCACGGGCCAGGACACGGACGGGCGCTTTTGCCTGGTGGAGATGCGCGTGCCGCCCGGGGGCGGGCCGCCGCCGCACCGGCACGACTTCGAGGAGACGTTCCGCGTGCTGGAGGGCGAGGTGGAGTTCACCTTTCGCGGCGAGAAGGTGACGGCGGGGACGGGTGCGACGGTCAACGTTCCGGCAAACGCGCCGCACGCGTTCCGCAACACGTCGGGTGTGCCGGCGCGACTGCTGTGCATCTGCGCGCCGGCGGGACAGGAGGAGATGTTCCTGGCCCTTGGCGACCCCGTGGAGCATGCGGACAGCCCGCCGCCCCCGCTCACCGACGAGCAGCGCGCGGAGCGCGGCGCGAAAGCCCGCGCGCTCGCCAGCCAGTATCACAGCGAGTTCGTCTGATCCGCATCAGGCGTTCCGATTCACGGGAGATGCTTACGCGAGAGCGTCACCCCGAGGAGCGCCCGCGCGGAACTCGATGGGGCACAGCATTGTGGGCGCGACCGAAGGATCTTGCGCGCGAAGCGGCAGGCCGATGTCGTGCACCAGAGCTGGCTTGACGCTTTGCGGGCAAGATCCTTCGTCGCCGCCATGGTCTTTGCACCGGTCTGGACCGCGCGGCGGCTCCTCAGGATGACAAAATGCTCCCATTGACGAAAGAACCGGCAGCCGCGCACATGCACGGCTGCCGGTTCTCGGTCCGAAGTTTACTCACGCACTCACGCACTGCCGTTCGCCAGCGCGTTGATGTCGCGCGGCTCCAGGACGGGCTGCTCGGCGCCGCGGCGGACGGCGTTCAGCATGGCGCGACCCATGATCTCGGTCGTGGTGACGGAGTCCGGAAAGAGCCGGCGCGCCAGCGGGAGCAGGGGCAGCAGCAGGGGACCGAGGACGCGATACGCCGCCGCCCGGGGCCGCTCGCCGTGCATGGGCACGATGGCGCCGGGGCGAAAGAGGTACACGGCGCGGAACGGCAGGCGCCGCAGCGCGTTCTCCGTGCGTCCCTTGACCCGCGCCCACATCACGCGCCCCTGCTCGCTGCTGTCCGTGCCCGTGCCGGAGACGTAGATGAACGTCATCGCCGGGTTGAGGGGCGCCAGCACCTGCGCGATGCCCAGCGTCAGGTCGTACGTCAGGCGCGTGTAGTCCGCCTCGGCCATGCGGAACGATGACACGCCCAGGCAAAAGAAGCACGCGTCGAACCCCGCGAGCTCGTCCGCCAGCGGTGCGAGGTCCGTCAGGTCCGGCCGCATCACCTCGCGCAGCTTGGGATGCCGGACGCCCGTCGCGGAGCGCCCCACCGTCTGCACGAGGGTGACGTCGGGCGCGGCCAGGCACTCGCGCAGCACGCCCTGTCCCACCATCCCCGTGGCGCCAAAGAGCAGGACCTTCATGCGGCTACCTCCGTTTTGATTCGCGTGTGTGCATCCACCGTGGCCATCGTTCCGTTCCTCGATCGTTGGGGCAGATGAAGGCGTCAGCGCGTGTGCTGCAGCACGGGGACGATCATCCAGTCCACCGCTGCGTGGTCGATCATCCCGTGCGCGGGCGAATGGCCCAGCTCCGTCGTGATGCCGCGCGCGCTGGCCTGGGCCTGATCGGAATCGGCGAACGCGACGATGTCGATGATGGTGCCGTCCTCGTTCTGCGTGATGCGCCGCCACAGGAATCCGGGCTGGCGCCGCAGGAACGCGTCGACGGCGCGATTCGCGTCGGTGAATTCCTCCGCCGTGCGCCCCGCCAGCTTGAAGCTCGTGATCTCCAGCACTTCCGGCATGTCGGTCTCCTCCCGACGGGGTGGATGGATGCGTCCGGTCATCCGGGAAACAGATGAGCGAGCAATCACTCATCGCGCGAGCACACGAACGCGCGTTACGCGGCGACGGCGCGCCAGAACGCCTCAAACCCCGCCCGCGTGTACGTCTCCGCCTGGTCCGGGTAGCGGATGACAAAGTCCATGGTCATGTCCGCCAGGGCGCCCAGGATGGCGGCCGTGAACGCGAACGGCTGGTCCCGGAGCGCCCCCTCGGCCACGCGCTCGGCGATGAGGGCGCTCAGGTCGCCGAACCCCGCCTCGGTCCGGGCGCGGGTCTCGGGCGTGATGCGGTCGGAGACGGCCAGCTGCGCCAGCGCGCGGCGGCGGGGCGGATGGGCCACACCCCACTCCACGTACGCGTTCCACACGTGCCACGCGCGCTCGCGCACGGATCCGCCGCGCGGAAACGCGCCCATGAGCGCGTCGCGCATCTCGCCCTTGAGCTCCAGGTACAGCGCGTTCAGCAGCTCGTCCTTGGAGCCGAAGTAGGTGAAGAGCGTGCCCTCGGCCACGCCGGCCTGCCGCGCGATGCGGGCCGTGGGCGCGCCAAGCCCCTGCTCGGCCACGACTTCCGTGGCCGCCGCCAGCAGTGCGTTGCGCTTGTCCTCGCTCTTCCTCCGGGCCATCTCGCCTCACGTGATAATTGAGTGCCTACTCAAGCATAGTGGTGGATGGGGATCACCGCAAGTCTGTCGACGACGATTCCCGCACGGGGCAACGGTCACGGCTGCGCGCGAGACGCCGCGTTTGTCTTCCCGACACGCCTCAGCGTCATCCTGAGGGAGCGCCGCGTTGAGCCCGCATTCCGCACGGGCTCTGGCGCGACCGAGGATCTTGTCCGCGAAGCGACAAGCCGGCTCCAGCGCTCGGAACCGGCTTGTCGCTTCGCGGGCAAGATCCTTCGTCGCCGCCAAGGATCGCGCGCGGGTGGAGCCCGCGCGGCGGCTCCTCAGGATGACGATCGGCTGGGAATCGGCCCCATCAGCCTGAAGTCCTCTGGATGAGGAGCAGCACGATCGGCTGCCGATCGGCCACCCCTCAGCCCGAGGTCTGGAACTGGATGGGGAGCAGCACGCGTACGCGCACGCGGCGGCCGCCCGTCTGCGCCGGGGTGAACCGCATTCGCTCCGCGGCCCGGATGGCGGGATCCTCGAACGCCTCGTGCGTGGACGACAGCACCTGCACGGACTGGCCCTCCACCCGCCCGTTGGTGCCCACGACAAAGCTCACCCGCACCTCGCCGGGCACGCGCGAGTCGCGCAGAATGGGTGGATAGTTGCGCTCCAGGTAACGGCCCACGTCGTCGCGGTTGCGCAGCTGGGGCAGGACTTCCACCGCCGAAAGCTCGTACACGTCCGGGTCCGACGGGGGCACGGTCCCGCCGGACACGTCGGGCGCGACGGCGGAGGTGTCCCCCACGCCGTTCGCCGCCTGCGCCAGCTGCTCCCGCGCCCGCGCGAGCGAATCCGCCTGGCGCACGCTGTCCACGGCGGCCTGGATGAGGTCCTGCTGCCGCCGCATCCGCGTGGCGGAATCCGCCTCGGCCAACCGGTCCAGCGAATCCTGCGAGATGCTGTCCGTCGCGGTGGCCACGGGCGGACCCGCGGGCTCGCGCGGCTCCCACGGCTGCAGGTACGCCAGCGCGCCGCCCGCCGCCGCCAGCAGCGCGATGCCCGCGATGACGGCCGGCGCGCGCGACTTCCGCGGCGGCGGCGCCACCGCCGGCCTGCGCCCCGCCGTCCCCGCCAGCGGCGGCGCCGGCCGCGTCGAAGGGGGAGGGGCGGCCGGCGCCGCGCCCTCGGCGAAGAGCGTGCGGTCGTCCGCGGGCGCGGCGAACAGCGTGACGTCGTCGTCCGTGCCGCCGGGGCCGTCCGCCCGCGCCGCCGCGCCCATCACGGACACAGGGAGCGTGTCCAGGCCGCCGCCGTGCGCCATCTCCAGCGCCCGGCGAAACTCGTTGGCGTCCGACCAGCGGCCGTCGGGGTCCGGTTCCAGGGCGCGGCGCAGCACGTCGCGCACGGCGGGCGTGACCTCGGGGAGGGCGTCCAGCCCGGCCAGCGCGGCCTGCGCCTCTGCCCCCTGCGTGGCCACGTCGCCCGTGAAGGGGCGCTCGCCGTTCAGCAGGAAGAGCGCGACGGCGCCCAGCCCGAACACGTCCGCGGCGGGCGTAAGGCGCGCCGTGCCGCGCAGCTGCTCCGGCGCCGCGTACGTGGGCGAAAGCGTGCGCCCGGCGCCCGACATCCCCGCCTCGTCCCACCCCACCTGCGCGATGCCGAAGTCCAGCACGCGCACGTGCACCTCGCCGTGCTCGTCCAGCTCCAGGAACAGGTTGCCGGGCTTTACGTCGCGGTGCACGAGCCCCGTGCGGTGCCCCGCCGCCAGCCCGCGCGCCGCCTGCGACACCACGGCCAGCGCCTCGGCCGGGGCCAGGCGGCCGCCCCGCGCCGTGCGGCGGGCCAGGTCCTCGCCCTCCAGCAGCTCCATCACCAAGTAGTCCAGCCCCGCCGCGTCGTCGGTGCCAAAGTCGTGCACCGTCACCACGTTGGGATGGCGCAGGCGCGCGGCCGCCTGCGCCTCGCGCAAAAAGCGCTGCTTGAGGCGCTCCTGCGTGGCGGCGTCCGCGCCGGGCACCATGATGACCTTGAGCGCCACGGGGCGGCCCAGGCGCTGGTCGATGGCGCGGTACACGGCGCCCATCCCCCCGCGGCCGATGGGGCGTTCCACGCGGTAGCGGCCGGCCAGCACGTGGCCTTCGAGCGATTCTTCCAGTCCGGACATGGGCAGACGTGCGTACGGTCTCCGGCGTGCCAGGCTGCGCGCCGGCCGGTCCGGCGCGCGTTCCGCCGCTTCTATCGCACGGGGCAAGCCAGCGTCACCAGTTTACGCCGGATGGGTCGCGCGGATGCGCGTCCGCGGCGCTGCGGATGGGGTGGATCAGGGCAGGTGCTGCGCGTAGCGGGCGCCGGAGTCGACCACCTCCAGGTGGTCGCCCCGGTCCGCGTCCAGCCGGTCCGGGAAGACCACGAGGTTCACGCCGAAGTCCGTCCGCGCCGACGGGTACTTGATGCCGGCGAACAGGCCGGAGAGGTGCGCGGTGAGGGCCAGGAGCTGCGTGGCCGGCATGGGTCCGCGGCCGGCGAGATACGCGTCCTGCCCGCGCTCCCAGTCCGCCCGCAGGTCCGCCCGCGTGAGCTCCAGGGCCGCGCGGGTGGCCGCGTCCGTCAGGTCCAGCACCCGGTGGACGACGGTCCGCACGGAGACGAGCACGATGGGATCCTGCTCTGCCGTGGCGACGGGGAGCCCGTGGTCAAAGACGACGGCGCGCAGCTCCGCGGGCGGCGTGGAGGGATCGAAGGAGAGGTACAGGCCGGCGGGCCCCTTGCGCGGCGTGTAGCGCCGGCCCGCCAGCGAGCCGTTGAAGAACAGCGGCCGCGGATCGGTGACGGGCGGCAGCAGGTACGCCGCGTACATGGCGCGGTAGAGGGTGCCCTGGACGGTGAGCCTGCGCACGCCGGCAAGCCGGGCCAGCACCGCCTCGATCGCCTGGTCGAGCGGCAGGTCCCAGATACGCCCCGTGTGCTCGGCCAGGGCGGAACGCATCAGCCCACCCCACCGTCCCGCGCCGCCTCGACCATGCGCGCCACCTGCTCCGCGCGGCCGTCCAGCATGGCGTGCAGCGGGGTTTCACCGTCCAGCCGCGCGTGCGGCGCGTGCAGCCAGCCGCGCGCCTGCTCCGGCGGCAGCACCGTGGCCAGCACGTGGAGAACGCGCGCCACGGGGTCGAGAGCCGCCTGTGCCCGCGCGGAGTCGGGGGTAAGGTGCAGCGCCTGGCGCGAGATGGGCGTGATGCGGGCCAGCTGGGCCAGCGGCACGCCCAGCTGCGCGGCGATCCTGCGGGCGTCCAGCCGCCCGCTGTCCCCGCGCAGCGCGGCCGCCGAGACGCCCAGCAGGTCGGCGAGCGGCCCCTGCCGCTCCCGCGCGCCGGGCAGATGACCGACAACGGCGCGGACCCGCTCGCGGGCGGCGCGGAGCTCGTCCTCGCTGGCGGGCGCCTCCCAGGTTTCCACGACGTCGCTGCTCTGCGCGCCCCCGCGCCGATCGCCCTGCCGTCGCTCGCTGCCGTCCCAGGGGGCAGATGAAGCGGACCCGCCCGGCGCGACTTCGGCGCGGGCGAGGGCGGACTGCACGCGCAGCCAGACGAGCTCGTCGATCTCGGCGTCGCCGGCGCTGAGGATCTCGTCGGCGCCGGCGCGGATGACGTCGGTGATGAGGCCCGGCGCCTGCCCCGGCCGCACGACGACGAGAATGGCCGTCCCCGGCGCGCGCCGGCTTACGGCCTTGAGCGCCTCGATCCAGTCGGCGCCGGCGGGCAGGTCGTGGCCGGAGCCGGGAATGCCGCAGTTGAACACGTACAGGGCCGGCCGCTGCCCTCCCGCCACCTTGGCGCGTGGGACGGCGGCGCGGCGCCGGCGCGGACCGCGCGCCGGCGTTTCGCGGGGCTCGGGCAGTCCCTGGAGAAGCTCCTCGGGGGAGCGGTGGTGCACGACCTGGTAGCGGTGCCGGTTGAGCACCCCCGCAAGGCGTTGCGTAACGACGTCGTTCTCGCCCACGACCGCGGCCGTGGTGCCGCTGCCCGGGAAGATCTCGAAACCCTGGGGTGCTTCTGTCGTGATCGGCATTCTCGCCTCCTCGCTGCCTCATTGACGATGGCCTAATCATGGCATCTCGTCAACCCCTTGTCAAGCACCCCGCAACCTATCCGCAATCCGCTCGCCAACTCCCTGAAGAGGGAGGACGTCGTCGATCAGCGCGGCGGATCGCCCGCGAAGAACGCCGTGATGTCGCGGGCAAAGCGTTCCGGCGCATCCAGGTACATGAAGTGGCCGCCGCCCTCGTACACGCGCAGCGCCGCGTCCGGCAGGCGGCGGGCGAGGTCGCGCTGCGGCTCCAGGCCGATCTGATGGTCGCGCTCGCCGGCGATCACCAGCACGGGCATGGTCAGCCGGTCGTGGGCGGAAAAGCGCCAGGAGAGCAGGCCCTGCGAGAAGATGGCGCCGCCCAGCTCGCCCGTGTTGCGCAGGCCGCCGGCCGTGTCCGCCGCCTCCAGCCGCGCGCGGACGGTCGCGTCGGGGAACATGTTGCGCGCCACGAACTCGCCCTGCGCGGGGCCGTCGTACGCCTGGAACGGGTCGCATCCCCCGTCCCCGCCCGCGGCCACGGCCCGCGCGTGGGCCGCCGTGTCCGTCCGCGCCAGCAGCTCGCACTGCGCGCGCAGGGAGGCCGGCGTGTCGGACAGGCCGGCCGCGATCACCATCCGCGAAACGTGCTGCGGATACTTGGCCGCGTACTCCAGCGCCAGCACGCCGCCGAACGACTGGCCGATGATCCCGATCCGCGGCACGCCCAGCTCGCGCCGCAGCGCCTCGACGTCCTCCACCAGGAGCGGGATGGAGTACGCGCCGTCCCACGGGCGCTCGGAGCGGCCGCTGCCGCGCTGGTCCATGTAGACCATCCGCAGCGACGGCTCCAGCCGCGGCCCGGCGAGCGCGGCAAAGCTCTGGCTGCCCTGGCCCGGCCCGCCGTGCAGAAAGACGACGGGCGGCGCGTCCACCGGGGCCGTGCCCGCAACGCGGTACCACAGGCGGACGCCGTTCACCACCACGTCGTGCGGCCCCTCGCGCAGCCCGGCGGGGAGCGCGTCCGCCGGCGCGGGAGCGGATGCGGGGACGCCCGCCGTCCCGCAGCCCAGGAGCAGCAGGGAGACGCCCGCCGCGCATGCACGGCGGACCGATCGATGTCGAAAACCCATTTCGGGAGAGGTGGATCAGAGAGAAAAGCCGGTGCGCGCCGCTCGATCGGCCGCGTCCGGCGGGCACGATCCTATCCGGGGGGATACGGGGGCGTCAATCAGGTGTTTCCGGATTTTCATCCTCCATCCGGCACGGAACGCATGGTCACGCGGACGCGGGTGAGTCCCGACTGTATCGTAGCGGCGTTGCAGACGGCGCGCGGTTTGCACTCGCGGCGGCGTAAAGCGTACGCTGTCCACGCGCCAGGGTCTGAGGTCCCGGCGCGCAGCTCGATCTTTCCCGCACCCGCGGCTGCCCGATGTCCATCCCCCAGCCGCCACCGCTCGCGCCGCCCTTCGACGAGCTGCTGCACGCGCTGCAGCAGCGCGAGGAGTGGTTTCGCGCCGTGTTCGAGGGCTCCGCCATGGGCATTGCCGTGGTGGACCGCGACGGGCACATCATCGAGGCCAACACGGCGTTTCAGCGCATCGTGGGCCGCCCCGCGGACGACCTGCGCGACATCCCTTTCGGCGCGCTGGACCACCCGGACGACCACGCCCGCGCCAGCCTGCTCTTTCACCGCCTGGTGACGGGGCGCATCCCCAGCTACCAGGTGGAGGTGCGCTGGCTGTGCGCCGACGGCAGCGAGTGCCCCGTGCGGCTCACCAGCTCCGTTGTGCGCGACGCGGACGGGCTGCCGCGCTTTTGCGTGGCCATGGTGGACGACCTTACCCGGCGCACGCAGGCCGAGGCGCAGCGCGAGGTGCTGGAGGAGCGGCTGCGGCACCTGGCCCTGCACGATCCGCTCACGGGGCTGCCCAACCGCGTGCTGCTGGGGGAGCGGATGCGCGCCGCGCTGGAGACGGCGGACGCGGACGACGATCCCTGCGCCGTGCTGTTCCTGGACCTGGACCGCTTCAAGAACGTCAACGACTCGCTGGGCCACGGCGTGGGCGACGAGCTGCTGCGACAGGTGGCCGCCCGCTTTGCCGGCTGCGCGCGCCCCGGCGACACCGTGGCGCGCTTTGGCGGCGACGAGTTCGTCTTCTTTCTCCCCCACGCGGGCGGGCGCGAGGGGGCGCTGGCCATGGCGGCGCGGGTGCGCGAGGCGCTGGCCGCTGCCCCGCTGGAGCTGGGCAACTACCGCGCGCACACCACGGCCACCATCGGCATCGCCCTGCCGGACGTGGCGGGCAGCTCGCCCGAGGAGCTGCTGCGCAACGCCGACATGGCCATGTACCACGCCAAGGCCGGCGGGGGCACGCGCACGGCCGTGTACGACCGGTCCATGCACCGCGCCGTCGTGGAGCGCCTGCGCCTGGAGACGGACCTACGCGCGGCCCTGGCCCGGACG